>NZ_JARPVX010000038.1:0-33601 GCF_033947565.1 Lichenihabitans sp. Uapishka_5 | reverse complement strand
CGACGTTGTAGAACCCGGCCGGCAGGGGCTCGGGCCCCGCTTCCGCCAGCGCGCCTTACAACACGTGGTCCAGGAGCGCGGGCGGCAGCGGGGCGCCTGCCCCTGCCGGCCTTGTTCATCAACATCGGCGGGGTCGCCAATGTCACCTTCGTGTCGGCCGAGGCCGATCCGCTCGCCTGCGACACCGGCCCCGGCAATGCGCTGCTCGACGACCTGATGCTCGAGCGCACCGGCGACCCCTGCGATCGCGACGGCGCCACCGCCCGGCGTGGGCAAGTCAATGCCGCCGCCCTGGCGCAGCTGATGGGCCATCCCTTTTTCGCCGCACCGCTGCCGAAGTCGCTCGACCGCAACAGCTTTTCGCGCGCGCCCGTGGCGGCGCTCGCCACCATTGACGCCGCCGCCACTCTGACGGCCTTCACGACCGCCAGCATCGCCCGCATCGGCGACCACCTGCCCGGCCCGCCGGCCATCGCGATCGTGTGCGGCGGCGGTGCCCGCAACCCCGCCTTGATGGCGGCACTGGCGGCGCGGCTACCCTGCCCGGTCGAGACCGCCGAGGCCTTCGGCTGGGCGTCCGACGCCATCGAGGCGCAGGCCTTTGCTTATCTGGCGGTGCGGTCGCGGCGCGGCCTGCCGATCAGCTTTCCCGGCACCACGGGCGTGCCGCGGCCCTTGACGGGCGGCCGCCTGACCGCTCCGACAGCCTGACCGCGCACGACGCGGCTTGCATCCCGGGCGAACCCCGCCTATGGCCGTGGCGCCAGTCGGCCGGACGACCGCTGCTTCCATGCAGAGGAAAGTCCGGGCTCCACGGATGAACGGTGCCGGATAACGTCCGGCGGGGGCGACCCCAGGGAAAGCGCCACAGAAAGCAAACCGCCTCCCGCCTCGGCGGAAGGTCAGGGTGAAAGGGTGCGGTAAGAGCGCACCGCGCCGGCGGCAACGTCGGTGGCACGGCAAGCCCCACCGGGAGCAAAACCGAATAGGGGCGACAGGCGTGGTGCAAGCCACGCCGGGCTCATCCGAGCCGTCGCCCGGGTTGGTCGCTTGAGGCGTCTGGTAACAGCCGCTCGAGAGGAATGGTCGTCACGCGGCGTGCTCGTGCTCCGCAGGAGACCGCCGCCCTACAGAACCCGGCTTACAGGCCGACTGGCACTTATCCCCGTTTTCCACAGGCGGCCGGCCGCCTCGCGCGTCCGGCGCACATCCTCTCAGAACTCGGCTGAATGCGCCGTGGAAACACTCTCTTAACCATACCCGGGCTTCAATGCGGGATGGCCGTGCGGCCGCTTCGGCGGGGTGCCGGCGCGTTGACCCCCATGGGAGCCCATGTTATCCCAAGCCATCCCGTCGATCCAAAACCGGACTGGTTTTGCATCACCGCCGCACCACCCGGTTCGGCGAACGGGAGCGTCATATTTGCGTTCAGGTTTGGGCGTCGGAGGGTCGTCTGGATCTTTTTTTATCCAGTTTTACCAACAAGTTGGATGCAAAAGGTCGAGTCTCGATTCCGGCACCCTTCAGGGGTGTGCTGACCCGCGACGGGTTCGAGGGTCTGTATGTCACCCCGTCCTTCGAGGCGCAGGCGGTCGATTGTGGCGGCCATGCGCTGTTGCGGGAGATCGACGCCTTGCTGGCCCCGTTATCGACGGGGTCGCACGATTGGGAGGCTTTCGCGGCGACCCTTTATGGGCAAAGCGAGATCCTGAAGATCGACGGCGAGGGGCGCATCGTGGTGTCGGACTCCATCAAGGCGCATGCCGCGATCAGGGCCGAGATCACCTTCGTGGGAATGGGTCGCAAATTTCAGCTTTGGGAGCCCGAACGCTTCCAAGCTTATCTGGCCGAGGCCAAAGGCCGGGTACGCGAGGCACGAAAGCAATTGGGTTCTCTCGGAACGGCGGCATCGCGGCCGGCCGTGGAGGTACGGGAATGATGGGTGGCGGCAGCGGGCCACAAGGGCCCGCCGCTGGCGGACCAGCCCCCCATCGTCCCGTCCTCCTTCCCGAAGTGCTTGCGGCTCTCGGGCCGCGGGCCGGCGCCACGATCCTCGACGGCACCTTCGGGGCCGGCGGCTACACGGGCGCGATGCTGCAGGCCGGCGCCCGAGTGATCGGCCTCGACCGCGATCCCTCCGCCGAGGAGGCCGCCTCCCGCATTATGGCGGCATTTCCCGATGCGTTCACGTTCCGGCAGGCACGCTTCGGCACGCTCGATGCCGTTGCGGAAGCGCTCGGTCAGGCGCCACTCGACGGCGTCGTGCTGGATATCGGCGTGTCGTCGATGCAGCTCGACCAGCCCGACCGTGGCTTTTCGTTCCGATTCGACGGTCCGCTCGACATGCGCATGGAGCGCGACGGCCCTTCGGCGGCCGACATCGTCAACACCACCGACGAGACGACGCTTGCGGCGATCCTGTTCCACCTGGGCGAGGAGCGCGAATCGCGTCGCATCGCCCGCGCGATCGTGGCCGACCGGGTCGCCAAGCCCTTCACCCGCACAAGGCCGTTGGCCGAGCTGGTGGGCCGCGTGGTGCGTGGTGCCCCGAAGGGCATCCATCCGGCCACCCGCACTTTTCAGGCGCTGCGCATCGCCGTCAACGACGAGCTCGGCCAGCTCGTGGCGGCGCTCGAGGCGGCCGAACGCGTGTTGAAGCCGGGCGGCGTGCTGGCGGTGGTCACCTTCCATTCGCTCGAGGACCGGCTGGTGAAGCGCTTTCTGGCCCGCACCGCCGGGCGCGGCGGCGCCGGCTCGCGCCACTTGCCCCAGGTCGAGGTCGCGGCCCCGAGCTTCACGCTGCCGTCCGGCCAGCCGGTGCTGCCCGGCGAGGCCGAGGTCGAAGCGAACCCGCGGGCCCGCTCGGCCAAGCTGCGGTTCGGCCTGCGCACCACGGCGGCGCCGATGCCGTCCGATCCCGACCTTCACAAGCTCATCGGCCCCGGCCGCCTCGCGATGGAGCGCTAGACCGTTATGTGGCGCATCCTCAACGTCTTCGCGGTGCTGGGTCTCATGGCCTCGGCGGTCTACGCCTACACGGTCAAATACGAGACGATCTTGTTTGCCGAGCAGATCATCAAGGTGAAGCACCAGATCGTGTTCGAACAAGACAAGATCGACCGCCTGCGCGCCGACTGGGCGTTCCTGACCCGGCCCGAGCGCATCCAGGTCCTGTCTGAAAAGAATCTCGGCCTGCACCAGCTGTCGCTCGACCAGATCGTGCAGGTCGCCGATCTGCCGCAGCGCCCGCCCAAGGTCGACGACATCGGCCGCAAGCTCGACGACCTCGGTCTCAGCGAGCCCACCAACACGCCCCGCGCCGGCAAGCCCGGCAGCGCCCCCACTCCCTCTTCAGGCCACTGATCCGCCGATGACGCGCGAAGACAACGTCCTCCCGGTCGAGCCCCCGGCCCCGCTGTCGCGCAGCTTCGGCGCCCGCTGCAGCCGCTTCCTCGGCAGCGTGATGTCGACCCGCCTCGACAAGAGCGGCTCGCGCCTAAAACTGATCGGCGTCGCCTTTGTGGCCGTGTTTCTGGCCATCGACGGCAAGCTCGTGATGCTGGGCGTGTCGCCCGACTCGGCGCCCGGCCTCAAGCAGGCGGCGGCCGAAGCCCTGTCGAGCGCGCGGCCCGACATCCTCGACCGCAACGGCGCCATCATGGCGACCGATCTGAAGACCATGTCGGTCTTCGCCGAGCCGCGCCGCCTCATCGACAAGGACGAGGCGGTGGAGCTGCTGACCGCCGTGCTGCCCGACGTCGATGCCAAGGAGCTTCGCCAGCGCATCGGCTCGCGCAAGGGCTTCGTCTGGGTGAAGCGCGGCATCACGCCCGAGCAGCAGCAGGAAGTGTTCAGGCTCGGTCTGCCGGGCGTCGGCTTCGTGCCCGAAAACAAGCGCATCTACCCGAACGGCCCCATCGCGGCCCATGTGCTGGGCTTCACCAACCTCGACAACCAGGGCATCGCCGGAATCGAGAAATACATCGACGGCCAGGGCCTCGCCGATCTGCACGGCGCCGGCTTCAACCTCGCGCGCTCCGACCTGAAGCCGATCCAGCTGTCGATCGACGTCAAGGCCACCCATGCCATGCGGGACGAACTCGCTGCGGGCGTCGCCAAGTTCAAGGCGAAGTCCGGCGCCGCCGCCATCATGGACGTCAACACCGGTGAGGTGATCGCCTTCGCGTCCCTGCCCGACTACGACCCCAACAACCCGGTCGATGCCCTCGACCCGAACCACATCAACCACCTGACGGTCGGCACCTACGAGATGGGCTCGACCTTCAAGGCGATCTCGATCGCCATGGCGCTCGAAGCCAACAAGGTGACGCTGAAGAGTACCGTCGACGCGCGCGACAACCTGCGCTACGGGCGCTTCACCATCCACGACTTCCACGCCACCCACCGGGTGCTCACCGTGCCGGAAGTCTTCACCCATTCGTCCAACATCGGCACCGCCAAAATGGCCATGATGGTGGGCGTCGAAGGCCACAAGGCTTTTCTGCGCAAAATGGGCCAGCTCGACCGGCTGCGGACCGAACTGCCGGAAAACGCCATGCCGATCGTGCCGCGCAACTGGAGCGAACTCAACACCATCACGATCGCCTTCGGACAGGGCCTTAACGTGGCGCCGCTGCAGGCCATGATGGCGGTGGCGGGCCTCGCCAACGGTGGCATGCTGCTCAAGCCGACCTTCCTGAAGCAGGACACCGACGACCGGCGCGACACGGGCGTGCGCGTGGTGCGGCCGGAGGTGTCGGAAAGTCTGCGCTATATCATGCGCCTCAACGCCACGATCGGCTCGGCCAAGAAGGTCGACATTCCGGGCTATTTCGCGGGCGGCAAGACCGGCACGGCCGACAAGATCATCCATGGCCATTATGCCAAGGATCGTGTGTTCACCACCTTCATGTCGGTGGTGCCGGCCGACAAGCCCAAATACCTGTTCCTGGTGCTGATGGACGATCCGCAGGCCGTGGAAGGCACTTACGGCTACCACACCGCCGCCTGGAACTCCGGCGAAGTCTGCGGCAAGATCATGGAGCGCGTCGCCCCGCTCCTGAACCTGCCGCCGTCGATCGAAATGCCCAAGGAGCCCTTCCCGCTGGTGGCGCGGCTCGGCATCGGCATGGACGACGTCCTGCGATGACGCTACTGCGCGATCTGCTGCCCGGTGCCGCCGTGGTGCCGGGCCTCGCCACGGTGCCGGTAACGGGCCTGAAGCTCGACAGCCGTGCGGTCGAGGCGGGCGACCTGTTCTTCGCCATCCCAGGCGCCAAAAGCGACGGCGCCCGTTTCGCCGCACAGGCGGTCGAGCGCGGCGCGGTCGCGATCGTCAGCCAGCGCGCCCTGCCCGGGCTCGACACGCGTGTGCCGACCCTGGTGGTGCCGGACGTGCGGATCGCCCTCGCCGAGGCGGCGTCTCGCTTCTTCCCCGAACAGCCCGGCACGATCGCGGCCGTCACGGGCACCAGCGGCAAGACCTCGGTAGCGGCCTTCGTTCGGCAGATCTGGGCGACGCTCGGCCACGCGGCTGCCTCGCTCGGCACCGTCGGGCTGGTGACGCCCAGGGGCGAAACCAAGGGCGAACTGACGACGCCCGACACGATCACCTTGCATGAAACGCTCGATCGCATCGCCCGCGACGGCGTCACCCATCTGGTTATCGAGGCCTCGTCGCATGGGCTCGACCAGCATCGGCTCGACGGCCTCCGCCTCGCAGCCGGCGGCTTCACCAACCTGTCACGCGACCACATGGACTACCATGCGACCGTCGAGGATTACCTCGCGGCCAAGCTGCGGCTCTTCACCGAGCGCCTCCCCGCGGGGGCGCCTGCCGTGGTGAACGTCGACACCGAGGCCGGGCTGAAGGTCGCCGCGGTCGCGCAAGGCAGAGGCCTCGCGGTGCTGAGCGTCGGCCGCGCCGGCGAGGCGCTGCGGCTGCTCGAAGCCGAACCGGACGGCTTCACCACACGCCTCACACTGCTGCATCGCGGTCGCACCCATAGCCGGCGACTCCCCCTGGCGGGTTTGTTCCAGGTCGAGAATGCCTTGGTGGCGGCGGGGCTCTGCATGGCGACCGGCGGCGATCCCGAGGCCGTGCTGGCGGCGCTCGAAGGGCTGGTCGGCGCCTCCGGGCGTCTCGACCGCGTCGGCACCACGCCGGAGGGCGCCACCGTCTTCGTCGATTACGCCCACAAGCCCGATGCCCTCGAAAAAGTGCTCGAAACGCTGCGGCCCTACGTCGGCGGCAAGCTCGTCGTCGTGCTGGGATGCGGCGGCGACCGCGACCCCGGCAAGCGCCCCATCATGGGCGCCATCGCGGCGCGCATGGCCGATCGCGTGATCGTCACCGACGACAACCCACGCTCCGAAGACCCCGCCGCGATCCGGGCCGCCATCCTGGCCGCAGCCCCCAGGGCTAGCGAGATCGGCGACCGCGCCGAGGCCATCGCGGCCGCGGTGGCGGAGCTCGCGGCCGGCGATATCCTGGTTGTGGCCGGCAAAGGCCACGAACAGGGCCAGATCATCGGCGACACGGTGCTGCCGTTCTCCGATCATGCGATCGTGCGAGCGGCACTCGAAAGGCACGCAGCATGACGCAGGCGCTCCTTTGGTCGGGCCTCGACCTCGTGACGCAAGTGCAGGCGCGGGTGCGCGGCAGCGTGCCCGTGGGCGTCACCGGCATCTCGATCGATACCCGCACGCTGCAACCCGGCGACCTCTTCATCGCCATCAAGGGCGAGGCCCAGGACGGGCACGACCATGTCGCAACGGCGCTCGATAAAGGAGCGGCCGCGGCCGTGGTTGACGAAGCCCATGCGGATGCGCTCGCCGCCGCGGGGCCGCTCTACATCGTCCATGACACGCTGCGCGCCATGGAGGCGCTCGGCCGCGCGGCGCGCGACCGGGTGGCGGGCCGGATCATCGCCGTGACGGGTTCGGTCGGCAAGACCTCCACCAAGGAAGCCTTGCGCACGGTGCTGTCCGAAGCCGGCGCCACCCACGCCTCGGCGGCCTCCTACAACAACCATTGGGGCGTGCCCTTGACGCTCGCCCGCATGGCGGCGGCGACCCGCTTCGGCGTTTTCGAGATCGGCATGAACCATGCGGGCGAGATCACCCCGCTGGTCGGCATGGTGCGGCCCCATATCGCCATCGTCACCACCGTGGCGCCGGTTCACCTCGAGTTCTTCTCCGGTGTCGACGCCATCGCGGACGCCAAGGCCGAAATCTTCACCGGGCTCGAGCCGGGCGGTCTCGCGGTGATCAACCGCGACGACGCCACCTTCGAGCGGATGCACGCCAAGGCCGAAGCGTCGCCGGCCCGACATGTGCTGAGCTTCGGCGCCCACCAGCAGGCCGACGCCCGGCTCGACACGCTGACGCCGGTCTCGGACGGCTCGCTGGTGCGGGCCACGGTGCTGGGCCAGGCCGTCAATTTCCATCTCGGCGCGCCCGGCCGGCACATGGCCATGAACGCGCTGGCGATCCTGATCGCCGCCAAAGCCTCCGGGCTCGATCTCGAGGCCGCGGCCGCGTCGCTCGGCCATGTGGCGGCCGGCCAGGGGCGCGGGCAGCAAAGCCGCATCCCGCTCGGGGCCGGCGCCTTCACGCTGATCGACGAAAGCTACAACGCCAATCCGGCCTCAATGCAGGCCGCGCTGGCGCTGCTCGGCGCCACCGTGCCGGGCCCGAACGGCCGTCGCATCGCGGTGCTGGGCGACATGCGGGAGCTCGGGCCCGAGGCCCCGGCCCTGCATCGCGACCTGGCGGAACCGATCCACGCCAACGAGGTCGACTTGGTTTTCGCGGCCGGCGGCCTGATGCGCGACCTGCTCGAAGCCTTGCCGGCGACCCGCCGCGGCGGCTGGGGCGACCGCTCCGACGCCATCCAGGCGGCCCTGTTCGACAACCTCCGGGCCGGCGACGTCGTGATGGTCAAGGGCTCGAACGCGAGCCGGATGGGGCCGCTCGTCCAGGCCCTGAAGGCCCATTTCACTCCCTCCGTCGCAGCGTGAGCTAGATCCACCATGTTGACCTGGCTCACCGAGCTTTCACCCTTCTTCTCGCCGTTCAACCTGTTCCGCTACCTGACGTTCCGAACCATCTGCGCCACCGCGACGGCGGCGTTGTTCGTGTTCTTCTTTGGCCCCGCCATCATCGCGTCGCTGCGCCTGAAGCAGGGCAAGGGCCAGCCGATCCGCCTCGACGGGCCGCAGTCGCACCTCCTCACCAAAAAGGGTACGCCCACCATGGGCGGGCTGATGATCTTGTCGGGCGCCGTCGCCTCGGCGCTGCTCTGGGCCAACCTGCGCAGCCCCTACGTGTGGATCGTGCTGCTGGTCACGCTCGGCTTCGGCATGATCGGCTTCTACGACGACCTGCTCAAAGTGACGAAGCAAAGCCACAAGGGGTTTTCGGGCAAGCTGCGCCTGGCGCTGGAAGGCTTGATCGCCGCTGTGGCCTGCTGGGCCATGGTGGCGGTCGGCCCGACCAACACCACCGGCCTCGCCCTGCCGTTCGTCAACGGCTATATCCTCGATCTCGGCCTGTTCTTCATCGCCTTCGGGGCCTTCATCATCGTGGCGGCCGGCAATGCCGTGAACCTGACCGACGGGCTCGATGGGCTGGCGATCGTGCCCGTCATGGTGGCGGCCGCGACCTTCGGGCTTTTCGCCTATTTCACCGGCAATTCGCTGTTCTCCTCCTACCTCGGCATCAACCACGTGCCGCAAACGGGCGAACTGGCCGTCGTGGCGGGCGCGGTGATCGGCGCCGGCATCGGGTTCCTGTGGTTCAACGCGCCCCCGGCGCAGATCTTCATGGGCGACACCGGCTCGCTGGCGCTCGGCGGCTTCATCGGCGCCACCGCGGTGGCCATCAAGCACGAGGTGGTGCTTTGCGTCGTCGGCGGCCTTTTCGTGGTCGAAGCGCTGTCGGTCATCGTGCAGGTGTTCTCGTTCAAGCTCACCGGCAAGCGGGTGTTCCGGATGGCCCCCATCCACCACCATTTCGAGCAGCTCGGCTGGTCGGAGCCGCAGATCGTCATCCGGTTCTGGATCGTCTCCTTCGCCTTGGCGCTACTCGGCCTCGCCACCCTGAAGGTCCGTTGAGGTGACACCCGTCACAACGATGCGCGGCCGTTCGGTCGCGCTGTTCGGCCTCGGCGGCTCGGGCTTCGCCACCGCCGAGGCCCTGAAGGCGGGCGGCGCCCAGGTGGCCGTGTGGGACGACAACGCGGGGGCGCGTGAGCGCGCCGCGGCGGCCGGCCACACCGTGGTGGATCTCGCCGAGGCCGACTGGTCGGGCTTCTCGGCCTTGATCCTGTCGCCCGGCGTGCCTCTCACCCATCCGGCGCCCCACTGGACCGTCACCAAGGCCCATGCGGCCGGCCTCGAGGTGATCGGCGACGTCGAATTGTTCTGCCGCGAACGCGCCCGCGTGGCGCCCGACGCGCCGTTCTTCGCCATCACGGGCACCAACGGCAAATCCACCACCACGGCGCTGCTGGCCCACCTGCTGCGGGCGCTCGGCCGCACGGTCGAGATGGGCGGCAACATCGGCGTGCCGATCCTGTCGCTTGAGCCGCCTTCGCCCGACCGCTGTCACGTGATCGAGCTGTCGACTTTCCAGATCGACCTCACGCCGAGCCTGCGACCGAGCGTCGGCATCCTGCTCAACCTGACGCCCGACCACATCGACCGGCACGGCACGATGGAGCGCTACGCCGGCATCAAGGAACGCCTCGTGGCCCGCGCCGATCGCGCCGTCATTGCGGTCGACGATCCCTGGTGCGCCGCGATCGCCGAGCGGCTCGCGACGGCCGGCAAACCGGTGACGCGGGTTTCGACCCATGCCTCATTCCGGGCGGAGCGCAGCGGAGACCCGGAACCGGGGAGCCTCGGCAATGCAGGTCCGGGCTCCCCGGTTCCGGGTTCGCCTTCGGCGCCCCGGAATGAAGACAGCGCGGCGCCCCTCACCGACGGCCTGACGCTCGACGGCACCCGCATCATGCTGCATGTCGGCGGCCGCGCCCCCTATCCCATGGCCGACCTCGCCGGCATTGCCAGCCTGCGCGGGCGCCACAATGGCCAGAACGCCGCCGTCGCCATCGCGGCCCTCAGCCAGGCCCTCGACGCCGATGGCCAATTGCAGCCGGCGCTCGTCGGCTTCCCGGGCCTCGCCCACCGCATGGAGCAGGTCGGCCGCCGCGGCCGGGTGTTGTTCGTCAACGATTCCAAGGCCACCAACGCCGATGCGGCCGAACAATCCCTGAAGGCGTTCCAGACCATTCATTGGATCGTCGGCGGCGTCAGCAAGGAAGGCGGCCTCGCGCCGCTGGCACCCGTCTTCCCGCATGTCGCCAAGGCCTATCTGATCGGCAAGTCGACCGACGACTTTGCGGCAAGCCTCGACGGCAATGTTCCGTATGCGCGCTGCGGCACGCTCGAAGCGGCGCTCCAGCTTGCGGCAAGCGAGGCGGCGGAGAGTGGGGCCGACGAGCCGGTGGTGCTGTTGGCGCCCGCCTGCGCGTCCTACGACCAGTTCAAGAATTTTGAGGAACGGGGCGACAGGTTCCGCGAACTCGTGGCTGGCCTGCCGGTGGAGGAGAAGCCCGCATGATGTCCCGCGCCGAACGGTCGACCTTTTCGCGCTGGTGGTGGACCATCGACCACGCGCTGCTGGCGGCCCTCGGGCTGCTGATGGTGCTCGGCATCGTGCTCAGCCTCGCCGCGAGCCCGGCCGTCGCCGAGCGCATCGGCCTGCCGACCTTTCATTTCGTCAATCACCAAGTGGCGTTCCTTTTTCCCGCCGTGCTGGTGCTGCTTGTCACCTCGTTCCTGTCGCCGCGCGACGTCAGACGGGCGGCGCTGTTGAGCTACGTGCTGGGCATGGGGCTCATCATCGTGGCGCTGATGTTCGGCCACGAGGTGAAGGGCTCGAAACGCTGGATCTTCGGGCTCCAACCCTCCGAATTCGTCAAGCCCGCCTTTGTGATCCTGGCCGCCTGGGCCTTTTCGGAAGGGGCGAAACGGCGTGACGTACCGGGCAACACGCTCGCGGTGCTGCTGCTGCCGATGACCATCGTGCCGCTGATCCTGCAGCCCGATTTCGGCCAGACCATGCTGGTCAGCCTCGTTTGGGCTTGTTTGTTCTTTATGGCGGGGCTGCACTGGTTCTGGGTGGGCGGCATCGGCGGCGCCGGCATGGCGGGCGTGTTCATGGCCTATAAATTCGTGCCGCACGTGCGGGCCCGCATCATGCACTTCGTCGACCCGTCGAACGGGCCCGGTGCCAGCGACACCTTCCAGGTCGATACCGCGGTCGACAGCTTCGTCAACGGCTCCTGGTTCGGGGTCGGACCGGGCGAAGGCACCTTCAAGCGCATCCTGCCCGACTCGCATACCGACTTCGTCTTCGCGGTGACGGGCGAAGAATTCGGCCTCCTGGCCTGCATGGGCCTGGCCGGCATCTTCGCCTTCGTGGTGCTGCGCGGCCTGACGCTGGCGGGGCGCAACCAGGACCCATTCTGCCGCTTTGCGGCCGCCGGGCTCGTCACCCTCTTCGGCGTGCAGAGCTGCATCAACATGGCCGTCAACCTGCGCCTGATGCCCGCCAAGGGCATGACGCTGCCGTTCATCTCCTATGGCGGATCTTCGGTGATCTCGCTGGCGCTCGGCATGGGCTTCCTGATCTCCGTCACCCGCAAGCGCCCGAGCGCGGCCTTGACCGACGTTCCGCTCAGGCCGCGACGCGCATGAGCGTCGCGCCCGAGAACCGCCCCGTTCTGCTGGCCGCCGGCGGAACCGGCGGCCATCTGTTTCCGGCCGAGGCGCTGGCCCGCGTGCTGCTGGCCCGTGGCGTCGCGGTCGAGCTGATGACCGACACGCGCGCCCTCGCCTATGCGGGCCAGTTCCCCGCCCGCGCCGTCCACGCCGTGCCATCCGCCACACCGTCGAGCGGCTCGCCCGCCGCGAAGGCCAAGGCGGCGCTGCAGCTCGGGCGTGGCACCCTGCAAGCTTATCGGCTGCTCGGGCAGATTCGCCCGCGGGTGGTGGTGGGCTTCGGCGGTTATCCGACGGTGCCGCCGCTATTGGCCGCCGCGTGGCGCAAGCTGCCGGTGCTGCTGCACGAACAGAACGCCGTCATGGGCCGCGCCAACCGGTTCCTGGCCGGGCGGGCTACCCGCATCGCCACCGGCTTTCCCCGCCTCGGCAAGGCCGCACCTGCGATCCAGGCGAAGGCCACCCACACCGGCAACCCGATCCGCCCGGCCGTGCTGGCCGCGGCCGCCATCCCCTATCCGGCGCTCGACGGCACCTTGCGACTGCTGGTGACGGGCGGCTCGCAGGGCGCACGTGTGATGGCTGACGTCGTGCCGCCGGCACTCGTGTCGCTGCCGGCTGCCCTGCGGGCCCGCCTGCGGGTGGTGCAGCAGGCGCGTGGCGAGGACGAGGCGCGCGTGCGCGGCGCCTACCAGGGCGCCGGCATCGCGGCCGAGGTAGCGCCCTTCTTTCCCAACCTGCCCGAGCGCATGGCGCAGGCCCACCTGGTGATCGGCCGCTCCGGCGCCTCGACGGTGAGCGAACTGGCCGTCATCGGCCGTCCATCTCTGCTGGTGCCCTTGCCGGGCGCGCTCGACCAGGACCAGGCCGCCAATGCGGCAATCCTCGGCGACCTCGGCGCCGCCGCCGTGGTGCTGCAACCCGATTTCACCCCGGCACTGCTGGCCGCCGAGGTGAGCCGCTGCCTCGCCGACCCGAGCCATCTGGCCGAGCGCGGCGCCGCGGCCCTGCAGGCCGGCGAGCCGCGCGGGGCCGAACGGCTTGCCGATCTTGTTCTGACCCTGGCACACAGCCCGATCGAACGTCCGGAAACGCATCCATGAAACTGCCGCGCGAGCTCGGCCCCATCCACTTCGTCGGCATTGGCGGCATCGGCATGTCGGGCATCGCCGAGGTGCTGGCCAACCAGGGCTACCGGGTGCAGGGCTCGGACGCCACGGAAGGCGCCAACCTCGCCCGCCTGCGCCAGAAGGGCGTGCAATGCTTCGTCGGCCATCGGCCCGAGAACCTCGGCGAGGCCGAAGTCGTGGTGGTGTCGACCGCCATCCGGCGCGACAACCCGGAGCTCGTGGCGGCGCGCGAAAAGCGCCTGCCGGTGGTGCGTCGGGCCGAAATGCTGGCCGAGCTCATGCGCTTAAAGCAATGCGTCGCGGTGGCGGGCACGCACGGCAAGACCACGACGACCTCGCTCGTCGCCACCCTGCTCGACGCCGGCCAGTTCGATCCCACCGTCATCAACGGCGGCATCATCAACGCTTACGGCACCAACGCGCGCCTCGGCGAAGGCGACTGGATGGTGGTGGAAGCAGACGAAAGCGACGGCACCTTCCTGAAGCTGCCGGCCGATGTGGCGATCGTCACCAACATCGACCCCGAGCACCTCGACCACTTCAAGACCTTCGACGCCATCAAGGACGCCTTCTTCACCCTGGTGGAGAACCTGCCGTTCTACGGTTTCGCGGTGATGTGCCTCGACCATCCGACCGTGCAGGAGGTGGTGGGTCGCATCGAGGACCGGCGTGTCATCACCTATGGTGAGAACCCGCAGGCCGACGTGCGGCTGCTCGACATCAACCTCGAAGGCGGCGTGTCGCGCTTCAACGTGCTGATCCGCGATCGCGCCACGTCGAACGCCACCTATATCGACAACCTCGTCATGCCGATGCCGGGGCACCACAACGCGCTGAACGCCACGGCCGCCATCGCGGTGGCGTTCCAGTTGAAGATGCCGGTGGACGCCATCCGCAAGGCCCTGGCGAATTTCGGTGGCGTCAAGCGACGTTTCACCCGCACGGGCGAATGGAACGGCGCCACCATCTTCGACGATTACGGCCATCACCCGGTCGAGATCGCAGCCGTGCTCAGGGCCGCCCGCGCATCCACGAAGAACCAAGTAATCGCCGTGGTGCAGCCGCATCGCTATTCGCGCCTGCAATCCTTGTTCGCCGACTTCGCGTCCTGCTTCAACGACGCCGACGCGGTGATCGTCGCGGACGTTTATGCGGCGGGCGAGCAGCCGATCGCCGGGATCGACCGCGACGGGCTCGTGGGCGCCATCAAGGCGCACGGCCACCGCGCCGTGCAGCCGCTGCATGCGGCAGCCGACCTGCCCGGGCTGGTGCGCGAGCTCGCCAAGCCCGGCGACTATGTGGTGTGCCTGGGCGCCGGCAACATCACCCAATGGGCTTATGCGTTGCCGGAGCAGTTGGCGGGCGCCGCGTGACGCGACCGCCGTCATCGCGAGACGGAGCTGGCCAAGGGAGCGCCGCGGCCCTCCCTTGCTTCGCTTTGCTCGTAACGACGACGGACCGCCATCCATGAGGTCCCGCGCCGCCGCTTGGCGCGCCGCGCTTCCTGGCCTGCGCGGCACCTGGACCGAACAGGCCCCCCTGGCGCCGCTCACCTGGTTTCGCACCGGCGGAC
Source organism: Lichenihabitans sp. Uapishka_5 (assembly GCF_033947565.1). NCBI lineage: Bacteria > Pseudomonadati > Pseudomonadota > Alphaproteobacteria > Hyphomicrobiales > Lichenihabitantaceae > Lichenihabitans > Lichenihabitans sp. Uapishka_5. The sequence goes on along the minus strand of NZ_JARPVX010000038.1, from coordinate 19,109 downwards.
CGGCCGAAGTGTTGTTCACGCCCGCCGATGCGGAAGACCTCTCGACCATCCTCGGCGCCCTGCCGCCCGAGGTGCCGGTCACGACGGTCGGCCTCGGCTCCAACCTGATCGTGCGCGACGGCGGCGTACCGGGCGTCGTGGTGCGGCTCGGCAAGGCGTTCTCGACCATCGTGGTCGAGGGCGAAGCCATCCGGGCCGGGGCCGGGGCGGCCGACGTCAAGGTGGCACGCGCAGCCGCCGATGCGGCGCTCGACGGTTTCGCGTTCCTGCGCGGCATCCCAGGCTCGATCGGCGGCGCCTTGCCGACCAATGCCGGTGCCCATGGCGGCGACATGGCGGGCGTAGTGGTGGAGGTCGAGGCCATCGCGCGCGGCGGCGAACTGTGCCGGTATTCCCAGGCCGCGATGGGTTTCACCTACCGTCACGCCGCCGTTGTGGCCGGGGTCATCTTCACGGCCGTGATCCTGCGGGGCCGCCCAGGCGACCGCGACGCGATCCTGGCCGAGATGAATGCCGTCACGGCCGCCCGCGAGGCGAGCCAGCCCATCCGCGAGCGCACCGGCGGCTCCACCTTCGCGAACCCGCCCGGCCATTCGGCCTGGAAGCTCGTCGATGCGGCCGGTTGCCGGGGGCTCGTCATCGGCGACGCTCAGGTGTCGCCCATGCACACGAATTTTCTCATCAACCGGGGGCGGGCCACCGCGGCCGACATCGAGGCGCTTGGCGAGGAAGTGCGCCGCCGGGTGCTGGACACGAGCGGCGTCGAGCTGCGCTGGGAGATCCGGCGGATCGGGGTGAACTGAAGCATTTTTCCTCCTCACCTCACGCGGGAGAAGGGAGGAGCGCGACCATGCATCGAACACACATTCAAAAAAGCAGGGGTTTGCCATGTCCAAACACGTCGCCGTCCTCCTGGGTGGCTGGTCGGCCGAACGGGAAGTGTCCCTGCGCTCCGGCGCCGCCTGCGCCAAGGCGCTCGAGGGCCAGGGCTACCGGGTCACGGCGATCGATGTCGACCGCACGATCGGCGACGTGTTGGCGAAGCTGCGACCCGACGTGGTGTTCAACGGCCTGCATGGCCGGGTCGGCGAGGACGGCACGATCCAGGGCATCCTCGAGGTGCTGCGACTGCCCTACACCCATTCGGGCGTGCTGGCCTCCGCCCTCGCCATGCAGAAGGATCGGGCCAAGGTCGTGATGGCGGCGGCCGGCGTTCCGGTGCCGCACGGCATGCTGGTCAGCCGATTCGATGCCGCCAAGGCCCATGTGTTGCCGCCGCCTTACGTGCTGAAGCCCGTCAACGAGGGGTCCTCGGTCGGCGTCATCATCGTAGGGCGGGATCGCAGCCACCCGCCGCAGGAAATGTTAAGAGAAGACTGGCCTCACGGCGACGTGATCCTGGCCGAAACCTTCATCGCGGGACGTGAACTCACCTGTGCGGTCATGGGTGATAAGGCTTTGGATGTCATCGACATTCAGGCCGCGCATGCGAGCTTCTACGATTACGACGCCAAATACGCCCAGGGTGGCTCCGTCCACATCCTTCCGGCCCGGCTTAAAGAGAATGTTTACCAAAATGTTCAAGAGTTGGCCTTGAAGGCGCATCGAGCGCTGGGGTGCCGCGGCGTGAGCCGCACCGACTTCCGATACGACGACACGCCGGGGGGAACCGGCGAACTCGTGGTCCTGGAGGTCAACACGCAGCCCGGCATGACGGAAACGTCACTCGTGCCTGAACTCGCGGCATATGCCGGGTTGTCGTTCGGTGAGTTGGTCGGATGGATGGTGGAGGACGCCTCGTTGGATCGGTAGGAGTCGCGGGGAGCCTCGTCCTCACGGACTCCTTCGTCTGGCTGCGGTTTCCCGGGCTGGCCGGACGCCGCGCCCGCCTGGACGCGCCCCACACCGCCGGGCGCCGCTTTCGCGAACCGAGCTTCGCGGCCCGCGCCCTTACCCGCTATTGGCCCTCGGTCACCTTCGCGACCCTGGTGCTCGGATCGGTGGCCCTCTACGGCGCCCGCCTCGGGGGCGAATATGACGGCTTCGTGGCCCGCTACGGCACGCCGATCGACATCGCCGGCCGTCTGGCTGGATTCGAGATCGATACGGTCACGCTGTCGGGCCTCGACCAGCTGAACCGCCAGGAAGTGATCGATGCGTCCGGAGTGACGGAGCGCAACTCGCTCCTCTTCCTTAACGCCGCCGCGGTGCGGGACCGCTTGAAGGCCGTGCCGCTGGTGCGCGACGTGTCGGTGCGCAAACTGTTCCCCAACAGCCTGTTCTTCGACATCACCGAACGCAAGGCAGCGGCCATCTGGCAGAAGGACGGCAAGCTGGCCGTGGTGGCGGCCGACGGCATCGCCATCGACGAGGTGCACGACGCCCGCTTCAATGCCCTGCCGTTCATCGTGGGCGCTGCGGCCAACGAACACCTGCGCGAATTCACAGATCTGGTCGACTCGGCCGGCGAGTTGCGCGAGCGCATCCGCGCCGGCGTTTATGTCGGCGAGCGGCGCTGGACCCTGCAGATGGATTCGGGCGTGCTGTTGCTGCTGCCCGAGCAGAACCCGAAGGCGGCGCTGGCCGACTTCGCCGCGGTCGAGCGCATCGACAAGCTGCTCGACAAGGACGTCATCACCCTCGACCTGCGTATCCCCGGCCGCGTTACGGCGCGGCTTTCAGAAGATGCCGCGGCGGCCCGGGCCGCCATGCTGGCCAAGCGTCCCAAGAAGGTCATGAAAGAATGATGCCTCGACGGATGCGTCCCATCTCGGCCCGCAAGAGCGCGATCCTCTGCGTGCTGGACGTCGGGTCGTCCAAGATCGTGTGCCTGATCGCCCGGCTCGCCCCCATGGAGGCGTCCGACACCCTGCGGGGCCGCACACACCGCTGCCGCATCCTGGGCATCGGCCACCAGCGCTCGCGCGGCATTAAGGGCGGCGCGGTGGTGGATATGGAGGAGGCCGAAAAGGCCATCCGGCTGGCGGTCGACGCCGCCGAGCGGATGGCGGGCGTCGAGGTGTCGAGCGTGGTGGTCAACTCCACCGGCGGCCGGCTGTCGTCGCAACACTACCAAGCCAAGATCAATGTCGGCGGCAAGGCCGTCAGCGACTATGACGTCGGTCGCGTGCTCGAAGCGGCCTCGGCCACCACGGCCCGCCAGGGCCGCGCCGTGCTGCATTCGCTGCCGACCGGCTTCTCGCTCGACCAGACCCGCGGTGTCCGCGACCCGAAGGGCATGATCGGCGACGAGCTCGGCTCCGACATGCACGTGATCGGCTGCGACGCCGCCGCGGTGCGCAACCTGATGCTCGCCATCGAGCGCTGCCACCTCAGCATCGACGCCATCGTGGCGACGCCCTATGCGGGCGGCCTGTCGGCGCTGGTCGACGATGAAGCCGAGATCGGCGCCACGCTGGTCGACATGGGCGGCGGCACCACCTCGACGGGCGTCTTCGAGGGCGGTAATCTCACCCACGTCGATGCCTTCGCGGTCGGCGGCAACCATGTGACGCTCGACATCGCCCGCGGGCTGACGACCCGCATGAGCGACGCCGAGCGGCTGAAGACGCTGCACGGCACGGCGCTGTCGTCGACCTCCGACGAACGCGAGATCATCTCGGTCACTCAGGTGGGCGAGGATGCCGACCACGCCAACCACGTGCCGAAATCCCACCTCGTGCGCATCATCAAGCCGCGCATCGAGGAGATCCTCGAGATGGTGCGCGATCGGCTGCAATCGGCCGGCTATGCCACCCAGGGGCGACGCGTCATCCTCACAGGCGGCGCCGCGCAGCTGACGGGCGTCGCAGAGGCGGCCCGGCGCATCATCTCGCCCCACGTGCGGATCGGTCGGCCGCTCGGCATCCAGGGCCTGCCGGAATCGGCCAAGAATCCGGCCTTCTCGGCCGCGGTCGGTTTGATGATCTACCCGCAATTCGCCGGCGTCGAACACTTCGAGCCGCGCAGCCAGCAGATGCAGCAAGCCACCGGCACGGACGGCTACATGGGTCGCGTCGGCCGCTGGCTGAAGGATAATTTTTAAACGCCGACGTGCCAATCCGGCACAGGCTCAACACATCGTTAACCACCCGCGGTGCTTCATAGGCCTACGGGGAATCGAAGATGGCCAGGGCGGACTGGCCGGCGAGATCGCGAAGAGGCCGAGGATGAGCATTAACCTTAAGGTTCCAGGTCTGCGGGAGCTCAAGCCCCGCATCATGGTCTGCGGCGTCGGCGGCGCGGGCGGCAACGCGGTCAACAACATGATCGTGTCGGGCCTCGTCGGCGTCGACTTCATCGTGGCCAACACGGATGCGCAGGCGCTGACGTCGTCGCGCGCCGAACGCATCATCCAGATGGGCCTGCAGGTGACCGAGGGGCTCGGCGCCGGATCGCAGCCCGAGGTCGGCCGCGCCGCCGCGGAAGAGGCCATCGAGGAGATCCGCGACCATCTCGCCGGCGCCCACATGTGCTTCGTCACCGCCGGCATGGGCGGCGGCACGGGCACCGGGGCCGCCCCGGTCATCGCCCGCACGGCGCGCGACATGGGCATCCTGACGGTCGGCGTCGTCACCAAGCCCTTCCAGTTCGAGGGGCAGCGCCGCATGCGGGTGGCGGAAGCCGGCATCAACGAGCTGCAGAAGGCCGTCGACACCCTCATCGTCATCCCGAACCAGAACCTGTTCCGCGTCGCCAATGAGAAGACCACCTTCGCGGACGCCTTCTCGATGGCCGACCAGGTGCTGTATTCGGGCGTCGCCTGCATCACCGACCTGATGGTCAAGGAAGGCCTCATCAACCTCGATTTTGCCGACGTCCGCGCCATCATGCGCGAGATGGGCAAGGCCATGATGGGCACCGGCGAAGCCACGGGCGACAAGCGCGCCATCATGGCGGCCGAGGCGGCCATCGCCAACCCGCTGCTCGACGAAGTGTCGATGAAGGGCGCACGCGGCCTGCTGATCTCCATCACGGGCGGCAACGACCTGACGCTCTACGAGGTCGACGAGGCCGCGAGCCGCATCCGCCAGGAAGTCGACGACGAAGCCAACATCATCCTCGGCGCCACCTTCGAGCCGAGCCTCGATGGCCTGGTGCGGGTGTCGGTGGTGGCCACCGGCATCGACCAGCCGCTGGCCGGCAAGGACGGCAACCTCACGGAAGCCCGCATCGCCGAAGTGGCGTCGCGGCTTCGGGCCCAGACGTCCCGTCACGCCGAGCTGCCGGCGCCGTCCGCGCCGGTTCATCAGATGGAGCCGGTCGCCTACCAGGAGCCCGCCCCGATGCCGGCCCAGGCCCCTGCCCCGCAGCAGCACTACGCTTTGTCGGCGCCCCCGCAGCACTATGCGCCGCCCCACATGCCGGCCGACGTCGAGATCCACGCCGTGCCGCCGAAGCCGGTGCATTATGCTCCCGCGGCGCCTGCACCGACCCGCGTCGAGCACATGGAAAGCGGCCCCTTCGTGCCGCCGATGCCCACCATGCCGCAGCGCGGTCCCCGCATGCCGCAGGTCGAGGATCTGCCGCTGCCGGTGCAGAACCAGATCCGCTCGCATCGCGGCGAGTTACAGGCCGACCAGAGCCCAGCCGAGTCGAAGCGCCGTACGCTGCTCGAGCGCCTCGCCTCATTCGGCATGAGCCGTCAGGACGAGGTGGCGGGCAAAGCCATCCCGGCGACCGGACGCCCGACCGCCCCGGCCCAGCTCGGCGCACCGACCTACGGCAATCATCAGGCGCCTCCGGCCCAAGCCCATGCGGATTATGCCAAGCGCCCGCAACAAGCACCGGTCGCCCGCCATGTGGCGCCCGATCAGCACGGACGTCCGGCTCCGGCCACGCGCCATGTGGACGACGATCAATTGGAAATCCCGGCGTTCCTGCGCCGCCAATCCAACTGACGCAAACACGTCACACACTTAGACTCTCGAACGCCCGCGTCATGCGGGCGTTTTTCTTTATTGACAATTCATTTACGGCAACACGGCCGCAACAATACGTCCCGTTATCTGTAACAGCGCGTAAAAAACCGTGATTTGGCCTTGCCTGCCCCCCGCGGTAGTTTGCTGTTGCTGAATGTGGCGTTGTCGCCGGCACGATCCGAACCTCCGCGGGAGGGATCCGGCACCGAGCGGCAAACGGAGTGGTACGGAATGAAACTGGGACGGCAAACAACTCTCAAGAAGAGCGTCACCGTTTCCGGCCAGGGCGTCCATTCCAACGCTCCCGTCTCCATCACCTTCAATCCGGCGCCGGCCCATTCCGGCATCAGCTTCATCCGCACCAACCTGCCGAACGGCGCCGAGCGCACCATCGAGGCGAAGTGGAGCCGGGTTTCGACCACCGAGCTCTGCACCGTGCTGGGCGACCCGTCGCGCGGCGCCGTTTCAACCGTCGAGCACCTGATGGCCGCCCTGATGGGCCTCGGTATCGACAATCTGTCGATCGAGATCGACGGGCCGGAAGTGCCGATCATGGACGGCTCGGCCTCGGCCTTCGTGGCCGCCATCGACTGGGCCGGGATCAAGACCCTGTCGGCGTCGCGTCGCTATATCAAGATTCTGAAGCCGGTCCGCGTCGAGCATGGCCGCTCCTTTTCGGAGCTGCGGCCGGCCGCCTCCGGCTTCCACATGGATGTCGCCATCGATTTCCCCGTGCCGGTGATCGGCGCCCAGAGCAAGGCCATGGAGCTGACGCCGGCGCGCTTCCGCCGCGAAATCTCGCGGGCCCGCACCTTCGGCATGCTGCGCGACGTCGAGAAGCTGTGGAAGCTCGGTTTCGCCCTCGGCTCCTCGCTGGAGAACTCCATCGCGGTCGACGACAACCGCATCCTGAACCCGGAAGGTCTGCGGTCGGCCGACGAGTTCGTGTGCCACAAGATGCTCGATGCGGTGGGCGACCTCGCCCTCGCGGGTGCCCCCATCGTCGGCACCTACCGGGCCTTCTGCCCCGGCCACAAGATGAACTTCCTGGTCCTCCAGGCAATGTTCGCCGACCGTTCGTCCTTCGAATATGTCGAGGCGCCGGCCCGCGCAGAGCCGCTGTTTGCGGATTTCGGCCGTTCACCGATGCCGGCCTTTGCGGTCGAGGCGAGCTGAGCAACTCCAACGCTTTGATGACAAGGCCCGGCCGTTGCGCCGGGCCTTCAGTGTCTTCAGGGCCACGCGGCCACGGTTTGTGGTACCATCCCCCGCATTAAGGCTTCTGAAACCCTGATGCGCGCAGGTTTGACACAATTGTTTGGCCTCTGGGCCCGGATGTCCGCCGGAGCGCCGATCGGTTCCGCGCGGTCCCCCCAATCGAACCGGCAGGTTGTTGTAGAGGCATGAGCGGACAAACGAGCTTTCGGTGGCGGTCGCGGATCGCGCTGCGCGTGATCTGCCTGGGTGCGACCGCCCTTCCCCTTGCGGCCTGCTCGACCTTCGAAGGCCTGAACCCGTTCAGCGGCGAGAAATACGAAACCAAGATCCTGCCGGACGTGCCGGCCGACGACATCTACAACCAGGGTATCGCTCGCACCCAAGCGCATGACACCGAAGGGGCGGTGAAGAAGTTCGGCCAGCTCGAAAAGGACTTCGCCTATTCGGACTACGCCCGCCGCGGCCTGCTGATGCAGACCTACGCTCAATATAATGGCGGCAACTACGACGACGCCGTCGAGTCGGGCGCCCGCTACGTCAAGCTCTATCCGAACACGCCCGACACGCCCTATGCGCTCTACCTGCAGGCGATGTCGCAATATAGCCAGGTTCCCGACATTTCGCGCGACCAGGGCCAATCCGCAAAGGCGCTCGAATTGTTCGAGCAGATCGTCCAGAAATACCCGAATTCCGAATACGCCAACGACGCGAAATTCAAGATCCAGGTGGCGCGCGACCAGCTGGCCGGCAAGGAAATGTCGATCGGCCGATTCTACCTGGCCCGTAAGAACTACACCGCCGCCATCAACCGGTTCCGCGAGGTGCTGGCCAAATACCAGACCACACGCCACACCGAAGAAGCTTTGATGCGGTTGACGGAAGCCTATATGGGTCTCGGGATCACCGACGAGGCCCAGACCGCAGCCGCGATCCTCGGTCACAACTTTCCGGACAGCGAGTGGTACAAAGACTCCTACGCGCTGCTGAAGGACAACGGCCTGGAACCGCACGAGAACCAGGGTTCCTGGATCTCGCAGGCTTTCCACAAGATCGGTCTGTCCGGCTGATCGTTCCCGGGCAAGCGCCATGCTGGCCCAGCTGACCATTCGCGACATCGTCCTGATCGACCGGCTCGATCTGAAGTTCGAGCCGGGCATGACGGTGCTGACCGGCGAAACCGGCGCCGGCAAGTCGATCCTGCTCGACTCGCTGACCCTGGCGCTCGGCGGGCGCGGTGACGGCGGCCTCGTGCGGCACAACGAGAAACAGGGTCAGGTGACGGCGGTGTTCGACCTGCCGCCTGGCCACCCTGTTTGGGGCGTGGCGCACGACCTCGGGCTCGAGCCGGAAGGCGCCCTGATTCTGCGCCGGGTGCAATCGGCCGACGGGCGCACGCGCTGCTATGTCAATGATGCGCCCGTCAGCGCCCAGGCGCTGCGCGACATCGGGGCCACGCTGGTCGAGATCCACGGTCAATACGACAACCGCGCCCTGGTGGACCCGGCCGCGCACCGCTCCCTGTTGGACGCGTTCGGCGGCCTGACCGAGGACGCCGAGGCGACGCGCGCCGCTCACGCGGCCTATCGTCGGGCGGTGTCGGACTGCGATGCCCAGAAGGCCGCCAGCGCCAAGGCCGCCGCCGAAGCCGATTACCTGCGCCATGCCTGCGAGGAACTGGAGGCACTGGCGCCCGAGCCTGGGGAGGAAGCATCCCTGGCGGAGCGCCGGACCGTGATGCAGCAGTCCGGCAAAGTGGCGGGCGACCTGCGGGATGCCTTCGACAGCGTCGCCGGCGACGGATCGCCCCTGACGACCCTGTCGTCCGCCATGCGGCGGCTGGAACGTCGCGCCAGCCAGGCGCCGAACCTGATCGATCCGGGCATCAAGGCGCTGGATGCCGTGCTGTTGGCGCTCGACGGCGCTGCGGCGGCGCTCGAGCAGGCGCTGCGGGACGCGGATTTCGACCCGCGCGAGCTGGAGCAGGTGGAGGAGCGGCTCTTCGGCCTGCGCGCTGCTGCCCGCAAGTTCCAGGTCGATCCGGACGCCCTCTCGGCCCTTGCGGCTAAGTTCGAGGATGAGCTCGGTGATCTCGATGCCGGTGAGGCGCGGCTCGCGGGGCTCGAAGCTGACGTGATCCGCCTGAAGCAGAGCTATGACGCCGTGGCGGCACGTCTGTCGGCGGGACGTCACGCGACCGCGGCGACGCTCGACACGGCCGTCGAGGCGGAACTCGGGCCCCTGAAGCTCGACAAGGCACGCTTCCACACCCAGGTCGAGCCGCTGCCCGAGGGCGGTCCCGATGGCATCGACCGCGTCGAGTTCTGGGTCTCCACCAACCCGGGCAGCCGCCCCGGGCCGCTGACCAAGGTGGCGTCGGGCGGCGAACTGGCGCGCTTCATGCTGGCCCTCAAGGTGGTGCTGGCCGATCGCGGTTCGGCACCGACCCTTGTGTTCGACGAGATCGACACGGGCGTCGGTGGTGCCGTGGCGGATGCCATCGGCCAGCGGCTCGCGCGATTGGCCGAACGGGTGCAGGTGCTCACCGTCACCCATGCGCCGCAGGTGGCGGCCCGCTCGGCCGGTCACCTTAAGATCAGCAAGGGTGGCCTGCAGGGAGACGACAAGGTCGTCACCCGCGTGGCGCCGCTCGAAGGCGAAGCGCGCCACGAGGAGATCGCCCGCATGCTGGCGGGGGCCACGGTGACGGAGGAAGCCCGGGCGGCGGCGCGGCGACTGCTGCAAGTCGCCGGGTAAAGGGGCCGGGGCCGCATCAACGTGGCCCCAGTACAGCGTGGCGTCGAGCAAGGGCGTCTGCATCGCCAATAGGACAGCCGTTACGGCGCGAGACACATCTGGAGCCGTGTCGCGGACACACGGGGTCTCGACGCCATGACTCCGACACGCCATCTTGCTTAAAGGCGTGCCGTCGTAGCAGAAAGCTCACCCGTGGATCCGTCGCCGCATCGCTCGAAACCGGAGAAGGTGCTGCGCATCGGCGTTCGCATCGTCTGGGACGTGATCTGGCGGTTCAGCGCCGATGACGGCTGGGCCATCGCCAGCCATATCGCGCTGACGACGCTGACATCGTTGTTCCCCTTCCTGATCTTCATGACGGCGCTGGCGGGCTTGCTCGGCTCCGCCCAACTGGCCGAACAGGCCGCCACCTTGTTGTTCGACGTGTGGCCCGCACAGGTGGCGGCCCCGATCGCAGCCGAGATCCACAACGTGCTCACCGTGCCGCGCAGCGGCATCGTGGGGGTTGGCGCCGTGTTGGCGGTGTATTTCTCGTCGAGCGGCGTCGAAGCGTTCCGGGTCGGTCTCAATCGCGCCTACGGAGTGCGCGAAAAACGGCCCTGGTGGTTGACCCGGCTCGAGTCGATCGTGGTGGTGCTGCTCGGGGCCGTCGCATCGCTGATGCTGGCTTTTCTGGTGGTGTTGGCGCCGCTGCTGTGGTCCGCCGTTCTGGCCGCGGTTCCGGGGCTCGGCGCGGTCGAAGGGCTGGTGACGGCGGCCCGCTACGGGCTCGTCACCCTGACGCTGACGATCGCCTTGCTGGTGGCCCACAAGTGGCTGCCGGCCGAACGACGGACGGTGCTGCAGATCCTACCCGGCATCGCGCTCACCTTCGTGGCGTCGCTGTTGTTCAGCATGGCCTTCGGCCGCTACCTGCAGCATTTCGCCCGCAACTACGCGTCCACCTATGGCGGCCTCGCTTCCGTAATGATCGCGCTCGTATTTCTTTACACGATGGCCACCATCTTCGTGATCGGCGGAGAGCTGAATGCCGCCTTGATCCGCTGGAAACGGGCCAGGGCGGATGCACGGGCCTCGGAAGGCAGCAACGTCACGCGCCTGCCGCCGCGGTCCCGCCTGCCCCGCGGGTGAGAGGGCCGCGCCTCAGCCCTGCGCGGCCAGCTGCGACGCCTGGTGCTCAGTCGTCAACGCGTCCACGACCTCGTCGAGCGCCTCGCCGGTCATCACCTTGTCGAGCTTGTAGAGCGTCAGGTTGATGCGGTGGTCGGTCATCCGGCCTTGCGGGAAATTATAGGTGCGGATGCGTTCCGACCGGTCGCCCGAGCCGACCTGCGACTTGCGGTCGGCGGCCCGCTCGTTGTCGAGTTTCTGGCGCTGCTCGTCGAAGATGCGGGAGCGCAGCACCGCCATGGCCTTGTGCCGATTGCGATGCTGGGAGCGTTCTTCCTGCATGAACACCACGATGCCGGTCGGCAGGTGGGTCAGCCGGATCGCCGATTCGGTCTTGTTGACGTGCTGGCCGCCGGCGCCCTGCGCCCGCATGGTGTCGATCTTGAGGTCCGCTTCGTTGATGTCGACGTCGACCTCCTCGGCTTCGGGCAGCACCGCCACCGTGGCGGCCGAGGTGTGGATGCGCCCCTGCGTTTCCGTGTCGGGCACCCGCTGCACGCGGTGCACGCCCGATTCGAACTTCAGCTTGGCGAACACCCCGCGCCCGATTACCGAGGCCACCACCTCCTTGAAGCCGCCCATCGTGCCTTCGGTGGCCGACAGCAGCTCCACCTTCCACCCGTGCAACTCGGCATAGCGCCCATACATGCGGAACAGGTCTCCGGCGAACAGCGCTGCCTCGTCGCCGCCCGTGCCGGCGCGCAACTCCAGAATGGCGCTCTTCTCGTCGGCGGCGTCCTTGGGCAGCAATGCCACCCGGATGGTCTGTTCGAGCCCGGTCAGGCGCTCTGTCGCGGCGTCGCGTTCCTCGCCGGCCAGGGCCAGCATCTCGGCGTCGAGGCTCGGGTCGGCCAGCATGGCCTCGAGGCCGACAAGCTCGGCCGCCGCCGCCCGAAACGCCTGAATAGCCGTCACGACGGCATCCGTTTCGGCCAGCTCGCGCGACAAGGCCACGAAGGTAGGGCCGTCGGCGCCTTCGCTCAAACGGGCCGAAACCTCCTCGTGGCGGCGCAGGATCAGATCGAGCTTGTCGTGGGGCAGCATGAAACAGTCTTGGTGAGCGGAGGAGCGCCGAGGACGGAGGCCGAACGCGTGATAAGGCGCTACAAGGGGATACCGCGCTCCTCGGCGAAGCCGCGCAGCTTGTCGCGGATCGCGCCGCCGCGATCGCGGCCGTCGAGCAGCGGTGCCATGAAGGCCGAAACCTCCGCAACGTCGGTGGCCAGCAGCAGCGCCTTGATGGGCCCGATCGAGGACGGCGCCATCGACAGCCCGCGATAGCCGATGGCGATCAGCGCCAGCGCCTCGAGCGGCTTGCCGCCCATCTCGCCGCACAGGGTCACGGGCTTGTTCTGGGCAATGCCGGCCTGCGCGACGGCGGCCAGGGCCCGCAGCATCGGCACCGACAGAAGATCGAAGCGCCCCGATACCCGCTTGTTGTCGCGGTCGGCCGCGAAGATGTATTGCGCGAGGTCGTTCGAGCCGACCGACAGGAAATCGGCCGCCGCCACGATCTCGTCGAGCTGCCACAACAGCGACGGCACCTCCACCATGACGCCGAGCTTCAGGTCGCTCGGGCCTTCGTGGCCGTGCCGCTGCAGCCAGGCGGCCTCATGCAGCGCGATGGCCCTGGCCTCGTCGAACTCGGCCAAGGTGGCCACCATGGGAAACATGATGCGCAACTCGCGCCCGGCGCCGGCCCGCAGCATGGCGCGCAACTGCGAGCGCAGCAGCGCCGGCCGGTCGAGGCCGATGCGGATCGCCCGCCAGCCCAGCGCGGGGTTCTCCTCCTCGAGGCGCGGCATGTAGGGCAGGATCTTGTCGCCGCCGATGTCGAGCGTCCGGAACGTCACCGGCCGATCCGGCACGGCGTCGAGCACGCTCTTGTAGAGCGCATATTGCTGGGTGGCACGCGGGAAGCGCGACGCCACCATGAACAGGAGCTCGGTGCGGAACAGGCCGATCGAGGCAGCATTGGTTTCGGTCACGTGTGGCAGGTCGAGCAACACGCCGGCGTTCATGTGCAGATCGACCGCCACCCCGTCGCGCGACCGGCTCGGCAGGTCGCGCAAGGTGCGGTATTGCTCCTGGCGACGCGCCCTGAGCCGCGCCTTCTCGGCATAAGCGGCCTCGACCTCGACGGTCGGCCGGATCTGCACCTCGCCGGTGCCGCCATCGACGATGATGGCGTCGCCCGGCTCGACGAGGCTCGTCACATTGGCGACGTCGCCCACCACCGGCACGCCGAGCGCCCGAGCCACGATGGCGACATGGCTGGTCAACCCGCCATCCTCGAGCACGAGGCCGCGCAGGCGGTGGCGGTCGTAGTCCAGCAATGCCGCCGGCCCCATGCTGCGGGCCACCAGAACGGCATTGTCCGGCATCGAATCGTGGCTGGCCACCAGCTCCTGGCCGGTCAGTTGGTGCAGCAGGCGGTTGGCGAGGTCGTCGAGGTCGTGCAGGCGCTCGCGCAGGTAGGGGTCGGTCTGCCGGTGCAGCTTGGCCCGGGTGTCGCTCTGCACGCGCTCGACCGCCGCCTCGGCGGTCAGGCCCGTCATCACGGCCTCGCGCAGCCGGCGCAGCCAGCCCCGGTCATGCGCGAACATGCGAACGGTCTGCAACACCTCGCGGTGCTCGCCCGGGCCGACCTGCTCGCCGCGGTCGACCAGCCGGTCGATGGCGTCACGCAACGCCTGGACGGCCTCGTCGAGCCGCTCGACCTCCTTGTCGACGTTCTCGGCCACGAGCTTGCGCACGATCACGCGCGGCTCATGCAGCACGACGTGGCCGAGGCCGACGCCTTCGGCCACCGACACACCGCGCAACGCATGGGACTGGTTGAGAACCGTGTCGGATCCCGGCGGCAGGATCGACTGCAGTTCGCCGCTGGCGATCATCTCGGCCAGCAGCATGGCGGTGGTCTGAAGGACCTCGATCTCTTCTTCGGAATAAATCCGCCGGGCCTTGTTCTGCACCACCAGCACGCCGAGCGTGTTGCCGCCCCGCAGGATCGGCACGCCGCAGAAGCTTTGATAGGCCTCCTCGCCGGTTTCGGGCCGGTACGAGAAGGCAGGATGGCCCTGGGCGTCCGAGAGCGCCAGCGGCTCGGCCTTGGCGGCGATGAGGCCGACCAGCCCCTCGTCGACCCGCATCGTGGTCAGATGCACGGCCTCGCGCTTCAGACCTTCGGTGGCATAGAGCTCGAGCCGGCTGTCGGCATGCAGCACGTAAACGGAGCACACCTCCGCCACCATGTTGAAGGCGATCTGCACCACGATGTCGTCGAGGCGCGCCTGCGCTGAGACCGGCTTCGCCATGACCTCGCGAAGCCGGCGCAGCAGCAATCGCGGCCCGCCCAAGGAGCCTCGCATCGGCCCTCCACCCCCTCAAGGCCGGCTGCAGCGCGCCGCCGGTCGATCGCGCCGCCGTGGTCGGCCGCGCAATGTTTCGGGCAAGCTATAGCGAGGCGATCATCCCAACCGCAAGGAGAAGATCGCGCTGCCCCCCGGCTTCCCCGTGTCGCTCACGCCGCGTGATCGAGCCCGAACAGACTGTGCAGGGTGCGGACCGCCAGTTCGGTGTAGGCCGCATCGATCAGCACCGAGAATTTGATCTCCGAGGTGGTGATGGCCCGGATGTTGATGCCCTTCTCGGACAGGCCCTTGAAGGCGCGCGCCGCCACGCCGGCATGGCTGCGCATGCCGATGCCGATAGCCGACACCTTCACCACGTCCGTGTTGCCCTGGATGGTGGCGAAGCCGATCGACTCGCGGGCCTTTTCGATGATGGCCCGGGCGCGCTCGTAGTCGGCAGCCGGGACCGTAAAGGTGAGGTCGGTCGTGGTGGTGTCGTCCGACACCACCTGGATGATCATGTCGACGTTGATGTTGGCTTCGGCCAGCGGCACGAAGATCGCGGCCGCGATGCCGGGCTTGTCGGCGACGCGACGAAGGGTGAGCTGCGCTTCGTCCTTCGAGAAAGCGATGCCGGTGACGACGTGATGTTCCATGATGTCCTCTTCGGCGCAGATCAGGGTGCCGGCTGAAGGGTTGGCGGGGTCCTCGAAGGACGAGCGGACGAAGGTCTTGACGTTGTGGTTCATGGCGAGCTCGACCGAGCGCACCTGCAGCACCTTGGCGCCGAGCGACGCCATCTCAAGCATCTCCTCGAAGGCAATGCGGTCGAGGCGGCGCGCCTTGGGCACGACGCGGGGGTCGGTCGTGTAGACGCCGTCGACGTCGGTATAGATGTCGCAGCGTTCCGCCCCGAGCGCGGCCGCCAGCGCCACGGCGCTGGTGTCCGAGCCGCCGCGGCCGAGCGTGGTGATGCGGCCGCTGTCCTTGTGCAGGCCCTGGAAGCCCGCCACGACCGCCACCTCGCCGGAGGTGAAGCCGTTCAAGATTGCGGTGCCGTCGATCGCCTGAATGCGGGCCGAGCCGTGAGCGTCGGAGGTGTGGATCGGCACCTGCCATCCCTGCCAGGAGCGCGCCGGGATGCCGAGCTGCTGCAACACGATCGCCATCAGGCCGGCTGTCACCAGCTCGCCCGAGGCCACCACGGCATCATATTCGCGCGCGTCGTGCAGCGGGGCCGCCTCGCCGCACCAGCCGACCAGCTCATTGGTCTTGCCCGACATGGCCGACACCACGACCGCGACATGATGGCCGGCGTCGATCTCGCGTTTGACGTGGAGGGCCGAACGGCGGATGCGGTCGAGGTTCGCGACCGACGTGCCTCCGAATTTCAGAACAAGACGCGCCATGATGCTCGTGTGCGGCGGGAACAAAACAACCGGATGCCGGGCTGCCGCGCCGCCCGGTCCGAAACGGCCGCCATCAATAGGGCCTCGTCCGAGGGTGTCAATGCAGGCTACGCTTCCGCTTGCCCCCTGGCGACACGCCCGCTAGGGGAACCGCAACCTCCCGCCCCCTTGCCGTGCGACCATGACAGACCTGTCCCACCTGACCCAGCTCGGCCGCGACGTGCCGAACCCGCAGCGGCCGGAAGATGCCCGGCTCGAGCGGGTGCCGAACCCGCAGCCCGGCACCGCCTATCTGGTGCGCTTCACGGCACCGGAATTCACCTCGCTCTGCCCGATGACGGCACAGCCGGATTTTGCCCATCTGGTGATCGACTACGTGCCGGGCGACTGGCTGGTCGAATCGAAATCGCTGAAGCTTTACCTCACGTCGTTCCGCAACCACGGTGCCTTCCACGAGGATTGCACGGTCCGCATCGGCAAGGACATCGTCAGCCTGTTGGCGCCACGCTGGCTGCGCATCGGCGGCTATTGGTATCCGCGCGGCGGCATTCCGATCGACGTGTTCTGGCAGACCGAGAAGCCGCCAGAAGACCTATGGCTGCCCGACCAGGGCGTGCCGACCTATCGCGGTCGCGGCTGAGCGGCGCTCAACCCGACTGAACAAAGGCGAGGTCGCGGTCCGAGGACGCGGCCGTGCCGCACACAAGCCCGGCCCCATCGGATCGGCATGGGATGCCTGCGGCGTCTGCGAGGCGCTCTACCGCCGAAAGGTCGGCCACCGCAAACGCAACTTCGGTAATCATGGCCGGCGGCGCCCCAGGGGCGAGCATCAAGCGGCTGCCATCCGCGAGCCGGACATCCCCAGCCCCCTCATCGGCCTGCGCGAAACGACGGAGCGCCTGAGCGCCGACATCAGCAGGCTTGAGCCCGCCGACCGTGATGGATGCGATCCCGCGTGCCCCGTTGGCATGGCGTTGCGCGGCGGGGCTCCAAAAGTTCTCCGGCCGGTGCTGTTGGCACAGGAAGGCGCCTATCGCCGGGAGGCCGGGTAGAACCGCAAAGGCGATCGTAAAAGCGACGGTCTTGTCGGCGCCATCCGGCCCTTGTGCCGAGCGGCTGAAGGGCAGCAGGCGTCCATGGCCCAGCCCCTTGGCAGCAAGCCGGCGAGCATCCGCCTCGGCGTCCTGGCTGCGCAGCACCAGCATGGCCGGCCCGGGGCCCCGCTGGTCGAGGAAGCGCGCGCAAAAGCCTGCGAAAGGTTCGGCAGCAGCTTCGGGACCGGTCGGCTCATAATCATCCGCGAAGCCCAGCAGCTCCACGAAGGTGCCGTCGAACTGGACGATGCGGTTAAGGGTCCCCCAAGGATGGCGGTTCTGCCGCCCGACCGTGAAGCCGAGCGATTGAAAGACCGCCGCCAGCCCGTCGAGATCGCGGGTCGGCCACACGATGTGGTCGAGAGCCCGCGGCATCGTCACACGAGCCGCGACCGGTCGCGCGCGGCCGCGATGAAGCTCGCGAAAAGCGGATGCGGCGCGAAGGGACGCGACTTCAGCTCGGGATGGTATTGCACGCCGATGAACCAGGGATGGTCGGCCAGCTCCACCGTTTCGGGCAACAGGCCGTCGGGCGACAGGCCGGCGAACACCATGCCTTTCGCCTCGAGCTGCTCCCGGAAATGCATGTTGACCTCGTAGCGGTGGCGATGCCGTTCCGAGATGTCCGTGGTGCCGTAGATTTCGGCGATCTTCGAGCCTGGCTTGAGGCTCGCCTTGAAGGCGCCGAGCCGCATGGTGCCGCCGAGGTCGCCGTCGGCCGCCCGCATTTCGAGCTCGTTGCCGCGCATCCATTCGGTCATCAGGCCGACCACGGGCTGGTCGCAGGGACCGAACTCGGTCGAATTGGCGTCCGGCACTCCACCAAGCGAGCGCGCCGCCTCGATCACGGCCATCTGCATGCCGAAGCAGATGCCGAAATAAGGCACCTTGCGCTCGCGTGCGAAGGTGGCGGCCTTGATCTTGCCCTCGGCGCCGCGCTGGCCGAAGCCGCCCGGCACCAGGATGCCGTTGACGTGCTCGAGATGGCTGGCCGGATCGGCGCCCTCGAACACCTCCGACTCGATCCAATCGAGCTTCACCGTCACCTTGTTGGCGATGCCGCCGTGGGTGAGGGCCTCGATCAGCGACTTATAGGCATCCTTCATGCCGGTGTACTTGCCCACCACCGCGATGGTGACCTCGCCCTCGGGGTTCTCCAACCGCTCCGTCACCCCGGCCCAGCGGCTGAGATTGGGCTTCGGCGCCGGCTCGATGCCGAAGGCGGCCAGCACGGCGCGGTCGAGCCCGGCCGCATGGTAGGCGCGCGGCACGTCGTAGATCGACGACACGTCGCGCGCCTCGATCACCGAATCCTCGCGCACGTTGCAGAACAGGCCCATCTTGCGCCGTTCTTCGCGCGGGATCGGACGGTCGGTGCGGCACAGGAGGATGTCGGGCTGGATGCCGATCGAGCGCAGTTCCTTGACGGAATGCTGGGTCGGCTTGGTCTTCAACTCGCCGGCCGAAGGGATGTAGGGCAACAGCGTCAGGTGGATATAGACGCAATGGCCGCGCGGCAGGTCGTTGCCAAGCTGGCGGATGGCCTCGAAGAACGGCAGGCCCTCGATGTCGCCCACCGTGCCGCCGATCTCCACCAGCACGAAGTCGACGCCGTCGTTGCCCTCAAGCACGAATTCCTTGATGGCGTTGGTGACGTGCGGGATCACCTGCACGGTGCCGCCGAGATAATCGCCGCGGCGCTCCTTGGCGATGATTTCCTGGTAGATGCGGCCCGTGGTGATGTTGTCGGCCTTGGAGGCCGAGCGTCCCGTAAAGCGTTCGTAATGACCGAGGTCGAGGTCGGTTTCGGCCCCGTCGTCGGTGACGAAGACCTCGCCGTGCTGATAGGGGCTCATCGTCCCCGGATCGACGTTGATATAGGGGTCGAGCTTGCGCAGCCGGACCGTGTAGCCGCGTGCCTGAAGCAACGCCCCGAGTGCCGCCGCGGCCAACCCCTTGCCCAGGGAAGAAACCACGCCGCCGGTGATGAAGATGTACCGCGCCATGGGGTCTCACGCTTACCGACAAAGATGAAGAAAAGCGAGCGCCATGGGCGCTCGCCGACACGTATTCAGGAATGAATCGAGAGGTCCTGACCGGGACCGCGGCGTCCCGAGCCGGGACGCGCCGTCACTGCGACTTCGGCGGCTCGGGTGCGGCGGGGGTCGCGGGCACGGCGGGCGCCGAGGG
>NZ_JARPVX010000037.1:0-33670 GCF_033947565.1 Lichenihabitans sp. Uapishka_5 | reverse complement strand
GGATTCGGGGGCGGCTTCGGCGGCGGAGGCGGTTTCTCGGGTGGCGATGGCGGCGGGTTTTCGGGCGGCGGCGGATCGTCCGGGGGCGGCGGCGCCTCGGGAGGCTGGTGATGCGGATCTCGAAGGACGACCAGTCGCGGGTCAGCGAGGCGATCCGCGCGGCCGAACAGACTACATCCGGGGAGTTCGTTTGCGTGCTGGCCCGCAGCGCCGGGCATTACCGGTTTTTTCCCCTGGCCTGGGCGGCGCCCTTCGGGCTCGCGACGCCGTGGCTGTTGCTATCGACCGCTTGGTCGGTCGAAGGTTTGCTGCTGGCGCAATTGGCGGTATTCGCCGCCGTGTTCGCAGGCCTGTCGTGGCCGCCGCTGCGCCGGTTGATCGTGCCTCGGGCGGTGCAACGCGCCGTGGCCCACCGGGCGGCCGCGGAACAGTTCCTCATCCATGGGCTCGCCCGGACGCCGCATCGGCGCGGTATCCTGCTTTATGTGGCCCAGGAGGAGCACTACGCCCGCGTGCTGGCCGATGCCGGCGTGGCGGATGCGATCCCAGCCGAGCGATGGCGCGAAACCGTGGCGCATCTCGTGGCCCAGGCCCGGGCCGGGCGGCATGCGGACGGCTTCGTCAAAGCGCTCGATCATTGCACAACCGTGATGCGCGATGCCTTCCCGGGCGAACCATCGGGCGCCAAGGTGCTGCCCGACAAATTCTTCATTCTGGACTGAGCATCACCTCACCCCGGCCGCGACGAGGCTTTCGATCCGGTCAGGGGCATTCCTTGGCGACACGGTCGAGCGCCTGCTGCATGCCGGCGAGCGAATAAGTGTCGGTCACGGTGCCGGATTTGGCGGACGGCAGTTTCAGCACCAGCTTGGCGCCGCGGCGCTTCAGCGTGCCGACGAACTGGCCTTCCTCGGCGGCGTTCTTGACGAAGGCGTTCTGCCCCTTGGCCACCAGGTCGTAGCCTGTGCCACCGATGTCGGCGCGACCGCCGGCCGCCCCTTCCTTCAGGGGCACGCCGGCCATGATCGACACCTCGTTGTGGACGCCCTCACCGGGGCGGTTCGAGATGAAGACGTAGCCAAGGTCCTTCTTGAGCGACGCTGGCGTGCGGGCATTGGGCTGGCCGAGCGCGTAACACACCTTGGACTTGGCGCCTTGCGAAACATAAACGCCCCAATCACCGAAGGTGCCGACGAGAGCCGGCTTGGCAGCCGCGGCCGGGGCCGCCGCAGGCGTCTTGGCCTTGTGGCGGCTCGCCACCGTGGTGGGCTCGAGCCCGAGGCCCGAGGCGGCCTTGCCGACCGCCAGACTCCCCTGCCCGAGCGCGAAAGCCGAGGGCATCGGCCCGACGGCCAGCAGAAGCGTCGCGACGCCGAGGCGGCGCAGCAGCGGGGAGCGGATGGAGAACGGTGTGGACATGGAACTCATCGATCGTGCGGCTCCCGATCCGGCGCCGGGGCGACCGGAACCGGACAGCATGCGTTCGCGGGGCAGCGCCCAAGCCGGGCGACGCGACGCCTCCCCGCGAGGGATGCGTCTCATCGAACAGTTGGGGCCTTCGTGCTTAATGGCCTGCTAACAAGAGCCGTCCGATGGCGGCGAAATTCGGACGCGGTCACAATCGGCCTTCGCCAGACGCCCGCAACACGGCCAGCTGGCGGTCCGAGGCCGCCTCGATCTCGTCCTGCAGCCGCGTCTGGAAGGCGCTCTTGCTGAGGCCGGGCTCGATGGGGTCGAGCACGTCGATCACCAGGGTGCCGGGATAGCGCAGGAAGCTCTGGCGTGGCCAGAAGACGCCCGTGTTGAGCGCGACCGGCAGGCAGGTGGCGCCGGTCGCCGTGTAAAGATGCGAGACGCCGGATTTATAAAGCGGCTCGGCCCCCGGCGGCCGGCGGGTTCCTTCGGGGAAGATGATGAGCTGCTGGCCAGCCTCCACCACCTGCTTCACCCGCACATTGAGGTCGCCCATGATGTGGCGGCCCCGCGACCGGTCGATGGCGATCATGCCGCCACGCAACATCAACGGGCCGAACAGCGGGATGAGGCTCAGCTCGTGCTTCATCACATAGGTGAAGCTCGGCGCCAGCGGCAGCAGCACCATGATGTCGAGGAAGGACTGGTGCTTGGCCGCGACGATCAGGCCGCCCGGCGGGATGCGCTCGACCCCGCGATAATCGAGGCGGGTGCCGCAGATGGCGCGGAGCAGCCCCAGCGACAGCCGCCCCCACAAGGCCGCATAGGCCTTGACGACCTTCTCGGGGGCCCGGATCAGCGGGATGCCGATCACCAGCATCCCGACCAGGAGGGCGTAGAACAACACGTTGAAGACGACGGAGCGCAAAACCAGCATGCCGCCTTCTGCCAAATGCCGCCCCGCAAGGGAAGCGTTAGGCGGCTACATGACGACGACGTGGGTGCCGACCCTGACGCGGCTGTAGAGGTCCGACACGTCGTCGTTGGTCAGGCGGATGCAACCCGATGACACATTGGTGCCGATGGTCTCGGGCTCGTTGGTGCCGTGGATACGGTACAGCGACGAACCGAGATACATGGCCCGGGCCCCGAGCGGGTTGGCGATGCCGCCATCCATGTGGGGCGGCAGGTCGGGCCGGCGCAGCACCATTTCGGCCGGCGGCGTCCAGCCGGGCCACTCGGCCATGCGGGTGATGGTTTCCGAGCCATGCCACACGAAGCCGGGACGACCGACCCCGATGCCGTAGCGCAGCGCCCGGCCTTCCGCCTCGACGAGGTAGAGGAATTTAGCGGTCGTATCGATCACGATGGTGCCGGGCGACTGCACGCCCTCGAACGATACTTCCTGGCGCAGGAACATCGGGTCGACGGCGCGCACCGGCCGGGCGCCATAGGGTTCCACATAGGGGCCGGCTCGCGGCGCCAGCGGGCGGTCGGCCGGGCCCGCATCGCCCGTCATCACGAATTCGATGAAGCCGCCGCCGTAAGCGCCCCGGTCGGGAGCGGCGGCGCGCGGGGCATAGCCGGGCTGCGGCGCATAGGCCGGCACCACCAGCGGCCCATCGGCCCAGGCCGGCCCGGCACTGCCGGCAACCGCCATCGTCGCAACCACAAGGGTCCAGGCTGGAATTCGCATCGCATCCTCGAAGGATCGGCGCAGTCGAGCCTGACTGCAAAGGCCGTTCCACAACTATACATGCAGACAAGTCAAACGAATATCGTCGTCAACGAAGCTGGTTACTGGCTTATGACCGACGTGTGAGGGGCACATCAACCCGTCTTTCAACTATGGCTAAGCAATCACTACCAGCCAATGCTATCTAAGCGACATCGCGCCGAAGCTTCGACCGCAGGCCCGTGCGCAGGCCGCAAAGGTCGAGCGCCAGGGCCAGCACCCCGTAAACGACGCCGCCGACCCCAACCTGCACCACCAGTGTCGCGACACCAGGATCGAAGCCGGTCAACGGCCCACAGGCTGCCAGCATGGCGGCCGTCGCAACGCCGGTGCCGACGAGGTCACGAGATCGCAGCCGTACCGGCGCGACACGACACGCCCAGGCGGCGAGCAGCGCCAGACCGACACCCAGCGCGATCACCTGGGCATGGGCGTAGGGGGCCGCATCGCCGCTGGCGGGCCAACCTGCGACGAGAATCAGGTTGAGGAGCGCGGCGGCGGTCGCCACGACGACGAGGGGGCGGGTGCGCTGGGCGATCTGAAACAACGGATGCAGGGCGAAGAACAGGATGCCGTAACAAAACAGCCCCGGCAGCAACAGCCGCAGATAGGTCGCAAAGGCGCCGCGGAACTCGGGCGGCACCGCCACGATCTCGAAGCTCGGCACGACGATCCACAACCCCGCGCAAGCCGGCGCCAGCACGGCCAGCACGATGCCGATGTTGATGCCGATTTGCCGTCGCGCCTCGTCGCTGCCCTGCAGCGCATCGGCCCGGACCGCGATCTGGAACAACAGGACGTCGAGCGCCGAGCCGATGGCGGCCACGATCCTGACCCCGATGTCATAGGCGAGCGAGAACTGACCCGACAGCGCGAAGCCCCGGTCGCGGGCAATCAACAGACGGTCCACCAGCGGCAGGCTCTGGTAAAGCAGGTTCGCCATGACGACCGGCAACGCATAACCGAGCAGCCGGCGCGCCAGGGCCGGCTCCGCGCGGCCACGCGGCGCGGCGCCGGTCGCCAGGGCACCGCGCACCGCCAGGGCGCCGCCGCCCATGCTGAATCCGAGGCCGGCGAGCGCCACTCCGGCCGAGCCGAACCAGAAGGCACCCCCGAGGGTGAGACAGGCCGACAGCAGATTCTTGGTGAGGATCAGTCGCGCATAGGCGGCATCGAGGAAGCGGGCGCGGATGAGCGCCGTCCAATAATCGAAGGCCCCGTTGACGATCGCCAAGGCCACTGCGAGCCCCATCGTCAGGCTGGGCAGCGGCAACGCGAGACGCAGCGCGATGGCGAGAAGCGCCACGCCGCCCACAAGGGCCGCCAGGATCGCCAGCGCAGCCTCGATCGTGGGACGCAGGTGCGGGTCCTCGGTGCCGCCGGTCTGAGCGAAGAACCGCGACGCCGCGACGCGCGCCCAATCGAAGGCCGCGGTCTGCAGCCCGGTGGCGATCGCCACCGCGAGCGCGAAGCGGCCATATTGGTCGGGGCCAAGGAAGCGCGCCAGCATCAGGCCGATGACGAAGTTGAAGACCGTGTTGGACAGGAACGAGAGGATGACGAACATGCTGCGCGCCGCAGGCGGCGCGGCCTTCTCCTTTCCGTCCCGAAACCGTCAGGCCCGGACCCAGCTGGCCGGCAACAGGTCTCGCACCGGGCCGGGCCGCAGCGCCAGACCGCTGAGTCCATAGCATCCCGCACCGCCCAGGACCGCACAAGCCAGCCGCACGGCGGCCGGCATGCCCGACACCATCGCCAGCACGGCGCTGACCGTGACCGCCATGGCGGCGCACATCAGGGCAATGCGGCCGAGATCCGCCCGGTTGACCACGATCGGCAGCAACCGGACGGCTTGCACCACGCTGACCGACAAGGCCAGCAGCGCCTGGATCAACAGCGCGACCGCGCAGCCGACGGCCCCGACGCGGGACGCCATGATGCCCGACAAGACGATGCCGCCAAGCGTGATGGGCAACACCATCAGGGTATTGCCCCAGATCTTGCGCCGCATGTGCAGAACCTGGTCGAAGACGAAGCTTTTGAAGCCGATCGCCAGCCCGGCCGCGGCGCCGATCGGGATGATGACGCGTGCCGATGCCACATAGGCGGTCGGCAGGAAGGTTTCGGCGAGTGGCCCCGCCACCAGCGCCAACCCGAGCGCCGCCGGGCAGGCGAGCAGCGCCATCACGGCGATGAGGTCGCCCATGCGTTCGCCGGCCACGGTCGGGCCGCCGGTCTCATAGGTGGCCATCAACTCGGGGAAGGTGCGCACGTTGACGACGGAAAACAGGAACTCGAGCGGCTGGCGCGCCAGCATGACGGCCGCCGCATAGGTGGCGAGCGCGGCCGCGCCCGCGAACGACTGGGTAACGAGCCGATCGGACGAGTTGAGCAGCACGCTCGCCACCGCCCCGGCCAGCAACGGCAGCACGTAATGCATGCGGTCGAGCCCCCAACCCTGGGGTCGGCGCCAGCCGAGGCCGCGGAACGCGACCGCGAGGCCCAGCACGGCCGCCACCCCGGCCGCGACATTCATGGCGCCGAGCAGGGGCGCAAAGGTGGTGGCGAGGCCCGACCCCGCCAGCGCCATGACGCCGGCGAAGCCCGCCAGGGTCCGCACGGCCTCGACGCCGAAGAAGGCGAGTTTCAGGCCGCGCAGCGTCAGGATCGTCAGTGACAGCCGGCAGGCGCCGTTGACCGCCAGATAGACCACGAGGCTGGTGAAGATCGGCCAGGCGGCGACGTGCTGGAACGAAGCGACGGCGGCGGCGGCCGGCAGCGCCGCGCCAAAACCCGCCAGCCCGAACAACAGAACGGCGCGCGCGGCCTCGCGGGCCAGCGCGTCGCCGGTTGTGCCGGCGGCATAACGGCTGAGCACGACGCGAATCCAGGCGCAGCATACCGCGTCGATGGCATCGCCGAGCGTCAACACCAGAACGAAGAAGCCGAATTCGGTCGGCGCGATCAGGCGGGTCAACAGCGTAATCTGCAGCAGGGTGACGAGGCGCGGCACCACCACGGCCGGCGCATAGCCGATCAATCCTCGTGCGAGTGCCATGCGGTGCGTGCCTCCCGGCCGCAAGCGCGCGACCCTCCGGCCCTGAGCCATAAGGCGAAAACCCTCAATCCGGGTTCGAGCGACCATGCGAATGCGAGCGGCTGTGGATAGGTTTCGGAAACCATACGACGCCGCTCACGAAAGCGCGTCAGGCCAGCACCTCCGCCCCCTGCCCCGCAGGCAGCACCGGCCCGGCCGACACCACCCGCCTGGCCCGGACAAGCCCGTGGCGGCGCCATCCGGGTGCCATCAGGCATCGCTCGAAAGCCGGCAGGATGGCCTCCTTGTCGAGGGATCGGCCCAGCGCCGCGGCGCGGATCGGATCGGAGTTCGTCCCCTGGTGAAGACCCGTCACGATGGCTTCCGCCAGCGCCCGCCCGTCGCCGGGCGGACTGCGCCAGGCCGCCGCCCCGAGCCACGTCGCCAACTCGCTGCAGGCGTCGGCCGTGACCACGATGGGCTTACCTGTCATCAGCAAAGGTCCAAGCTTCGACGGAAAGACGAGATCGCTCGCGGCCCGATCCTGCGGGAGCACGTGCAGGTCGGCCGCAAACAACAGGTCGGCAAGCCCGTCGGCAGGCAGAAGGCCTGCGAAGGACAGGTTGGGCAGCCCGGCCGCCGCGGCCCGCACCTGGGCGGCCGCGACGCCGTCGCCGACTACCAGAACGTGGATCGCCGGATCGGCGCGCAGGTGGCGGGCCGCCTCGATCAGCACCGGCAAGCCCTGTTTGGCGCCGAGGTTGCCGGCATAAACGACGAGGCGCCGGTTTGGCGGCACGCCGAGCGCCGTTCGTTGGCCCGGCACGGCCGGCCGGGATAAGAAGCGCTCCGTGTCGACCCAGTTGCGCAGCACCGAAACAGAGCCGAGATCGCGCTGACGTCGCAAACGATCCGCCATGGCATCCGAGATCGTCACCACGGCATCGAAGCGCCGCCGCATGGCGCGTTCGAAAGCCCGGGCCAGCCATAGGAGGGGTGCGGCCCAGCCGAGGTGACCCGTGGCGACCGCCGCTTCCAATTCGAGATCCTGCACGTGCAGGACCGTGCGGGCCCCCACCAATCGGGCCGCCAGCAAGGCCGCGGGGGCGGCCAGCAGCGTCGGCTCGACGCACAACACCGTGTCCGGTCGGCACAACAGGGCCCGCGCGATGACGACGGGCGCCGCCAGCACGGCAAAGCTGAGCGGCGCCACCAGACGCCAGATCCGGCCCGGTCGCGCCACAAGGGGGCAGCGGGTGACCCGCACGCCCGAGTCCTGCCCAATCGTCAGCCGCCAGGGCCGCGCGGCAGCGACACGCGAAGCGGGGTAATGCGGCAGCGCCGCCACCACTTCGACGCGATGGCCGCGATCGGCCATGTAGCGAGCAAGTTCAGACGTGTATTTTGCGACACCGATCAGTTCAGGCGCATAGTTCATACCGTGTATCAGTACCGATGCCTTAGAGGCACGCAGCCGCTGGGGAAAGGTCTTCAGGGTTGCGACCAGCCTGGATACTCTAGGAGAGAACGGCATCGGGATCGGTCCAATACTCAACAATACGTTAAGCTTGCGCGACATTGATGCCCGGTCAAGTAAGAATCGTCGCCTCTGCCCGGAAATGCCTAGAGGGAACGATCAATCGATGCGGGCATTTTACCGTAGCGTCACCGCGCCAGGATCGCCGGCCATGTTACTTCATCACCTTTCCCTGCCGCACGGCCCCTCGGTGCCGACGCTCGGTCAAGGCACCTGGCGGATAGGCGAAGCCGCGTCCCGCAAGGCTGCCGAAGCAGAAGCCCTGCGGCGCGGCATCGCGGATGGGCTGACGCTGATCGATACGGCGGAAATGTATGGCGATGGCGCGACCGAGCGCTTCCTTGGCGAGGCGCTCGAGGGCCTACGGGACGACGTGGTGCTGGTCAGCAAGGTTTATCCGCAGAACGCGGGCGGATCGGCGCTGGAACGGGCTTGCGACAACAGTCTGAAGCGCCTGAAGACCGATCGGATCGACCTTTATCTGCTGCACTGGCGCGGGCACGTGCCCCTGGCCGACACCGTCGATGGCATGCGACGGCTGCAACGCGCCGGCAAGATCCTGCACTGGGGCGTCAGCAATTTCGATCGCGACGACATGGAAGAGCTGCAGGAGGCGGAGGGCGAAGCCCGGGACTGCGCCTGCAACCAGGTGCTCTACAATCTGACCCGGCGCGGGCCGGAATGGGACCTGCTGCCCTGGATGCGGGCGCGCGGCATGCCGCTGATGGCCTATAGCCCGCTCGAACAAGGGCGGCTCTCGCACCCCGGACTCGAGGCGATCGCGGCACGGCACGGGGTGACGGCCAACCAGATCGCACTGGCCTGGGTGCTTGCGCAACCCGATGTGATCGCGATCCCCAAGGCCGGCACGGTGGCGCATGTGGCCGAGAACGTCGCCGCGGCTGCGATCCTGCTCAGCGACGACGATCGGGCCGCGCTCGATCGGTTGTTTCCGCCACCTGTCGCGCCGACGGCGTTGGAGATGCTTTAAGGGATCCGGCAGCGATCGCTCAGGCGGTCGCCGGTACCGCGTCGCCTGCGAGCGCCTCGATCTGGGCCAGCAGCCGGGAAAAATCGACCGGCTTCGGGTGATAATCGTTACAGCCGGCCGCAATGGCCTTCTCGCGATCGCCCGACATGGCATGGGCCGTCAGGGCGATGATCGGGATCTTGGCAGTCGCGGCATCGGCCTTCAGCTTGCCGGCCGCAGTCCACCCATCCATCACGGGAAGGTTCATGTCGAGGAGGATGATATCGGGCGTATCCGAGTGGGCCTTGTCGACCCCCTGCTGCCCGTCGGTCGCCAGAACAACGTCGTAGCCGCGCCGCTTCAGCCGCCGGGACAGGAAATCCCAGATTTCCTCGTGATCCTCGACGAGAAGTATCTTCATCTCATGCGTCTCCCGCCATCACGCCACCCTATCACATCGCCCCGGGCATGCCGAGGCATCACCACCCCGGCGCACGTTGCCGTTCACCGTCAGGACATGAGTCACGAGGGCGGCGCGAAGGACGAACCTCCCCACCGGATGGTAGGCGATACCGTGCCGGCCCTCCGTCTGCAACCGCTATGCGGCCTTTCCCAGCGTAACCACGCCGGCATGGACGACGCAGCCGCAACCGACGTCCGGCCTTGGGCAGGGATGCCCGCTGGCGGTCGTCGCGAGCGGCTCAGGCCATGGCTGACGGCGAACGGCTTGACTCCGAACCGTTCTCCGGTAGAAGCGTCGCGAGCGAATGCGCGGGTTGGCCGGGCATGCGGGGCGCTTGTCGTTGGGGTCCACGTGCGATCCGACGGCGCGCCAACCTTATCGTAGGACCAGGTGTCATGGCCAAAGCCGCCACAATCAAGATCAAGCTTCTGTCGACGGCCGATACCGGGTTTTTCTACGTGACGGAAAAGAACGCCCGCACCCAGACCGACAAGCTGTCCTTCAAGAAGTACGATCCCGTGGCGCGCAAGCACGTCGACTTCAAGGAAACCAAGATCAAGTAAGCAGCGGGCCGCGACAGCGCGGCCTGCACCGGTTTACGCACAAAAAAGCCGCCCCGTGGGGCGGCTTTTTTGGTGGCCGGCTGGAAGGGGCGATGAGGAGGCCACTCCCACCCCTTCCAAACCGGCCGACCCCACGGACCCAGGAGATGCGGCGGACCTGAGCACTCCGTAGGGTATCTCTGCGATCGAGGCTGACGGCGATCCAGGACCGCCATCACACTGATTCCATCACCCAATCGACAACTTGACTTTACCGCTTTTGCTCGGATTTGCAACGAACACCACTAAATTCCGTGGATAAACAGAAATTTAGCATTAATTTCCAGCCATTGACCCGGGCCGTCAAGCCGCCTCGGTGCTGACCTGGTTGCGGCCCAGGGTCTTCGATCGGTAGAGCGCGAGGTCGGCTCGTTTCAGCAGACCGGCGACACCCCCGCCCGACCCGCGTTCGGCAAGGCCGACCGACACCGTGATGTCGAGGTCCTGGCCGTTCGACCCGAGCATGAACGGCACCGACGCGATGGCAAGGCGCAGCCGCTCCGCCACCAGGAGTCCGACCCGCATCGGCAGGTCCGGCATGGCGATGATGAACTCTTCCCCACCGAGGCGGCACAGCAGATCGACCTCGCGCACCGTCGCCCGCAGCCGGCTCGCGAAAATCTGCAGCACCTCGTCGCCCACATCGTGGCCGTAGGTGTCGTTGACGGTCTTGAAGTGATCGATGTCAAGGATCATCAGGCAAAGTGGACGGTTGCGATCGGTCGCCGCCTCCAGCAATCGGGGCATATGGGTGTCGAAGTAGCGCCGGTTATGCAGGCCGGTCAGCTGATCGACGATGGCCATCTCCATCGACGCGTGAACGGTCTGCCGCAGCAGGTCCATGTAACGGCGGCGGCGCACCTGCGTCCGCACGCGCGCTCGCACTTCGTTCGCGTCGATCGGCCGCACGATGTAGTCGTTCACGCCGATCTCGAGGCCCCGGAGGATGCGCGGCCTGTCTTCGGCCTCGGCGACCAGCAGGATCGGGATATGCCGGGTCCGCTCCTGCGAGCGGAGCTGGCTGCAAACCCGCAAGGCGTCCACCTGGGCCAGCCCGAGGCTGAGCACCACCACGTCATGGTCGTCCTCGACCGCGCCCATCAGGTCTTCGGCCGAAACCGCGGTCGTCACCGTATGCTGGGGGGCCAGCACCTCGGCAATCCGCTGCAACGCGTTCGGGCGGTCGTCGACAATCAGCACCTTGCCCGCAAGGCCCCGGTCCCGGATGGCCTCCGTCAGCGGATCGAAGAAGCTTGAGGCGGTGTTGGACAGCGCGCTCACGCGCAGCTCGTCCGTCACAGCCTTCAGGCGGATCAGCGATCGCACGCGCGCCAGCAGCGCGGTTTCATCGATGGGCTTCGTCAGAAAGTCGTCGGCACCCGCTTCCAGGCCCGCCACCCTGTCGGACGGCTGGTCCAAAGCCGTCACCATGATGACAGGCAGGTGCGCGGTGGCGGGATCGGCCTTCAAACGACGACACGTCTCGAAGCCGTCGAGCCCCGGCATCATCACATCGAGGAGAACCAGGTCGAAGGTCTCGGCCTGGCAGCGCGTCACGGCTTCGAGGCCGCTCGAAGCCGTGAAGACTTCGAAATATTCAGCCTCGAGACGCGCCTCGAGATAGCGCAGGTTTGCCGGCGTGTCGTCGACCAGCAGGATCCGGGCTGTCATGCTGTTCGCCTGCTCTGCTCAGCCAATGTAGTTCCGCACCGTTTCCAGGAATTTCACCACCGAGATGGGCTTGGACAGATAGGCTTCGCAGCCGCCCTGCCGGATCTTCTCCTCATCGCCCTTCATGGCAAAAGCCGTGATGGCGATCACCGGAATGTGCCGCAGGGCCTCGTCGTCCTTCAGCCATTGCGTCACCTGCAGGCCGGACACTTCCGGCAGCTGGATGTCCATCAGGATGAGGTCGGGCATGTGGTCCCGTGCCAATCCCACGGCCTCCACCCCGTTGCGGGTTTGAACCGTTTCATATCCGTTCGCCTCCAACAGATCGCTGAACAGTTTCATGTTCAGATCGTTGTCCTCGACGATCAACACAGTCTTGGCCATTCGGCTCGACCCCGTTCGACCTGAAGCAGCGTATCGTCGCAAAGACACGACGACGCGCCGACACCCCCGGAACACTGACGTCCGGCGGCTTCCCTAGCAGATGCGGCTTCCAGATCACAAACCTCGTGGAACGTGTCGGTTCCCGTCGAGGAAATCAATATCCGGAAGACTAGCGGCTGATCCTTGACGAAACAGAAACGCCTCGGTGCTCTCGGCAACCGCGCTTCCTTCATTTCGTGCAAGGCGCGGCTTGACCGGGCTTGAACTCCACAAGCTCGCCCGCCAGCGCAAACGTCCCGTAATCGACCTTCAGGGCGCGCGAAACGCCGTTCTCGTAGAGTTCGAACGACAACACGTAGGCCGGCTGGGCATCGTCCTTGCCGGGCTCGAAATAGCTGATCGTCACCGGCCAGCGCCGCAGGCCGCTGAGCGCGGCGTCCTGGGCGGCGGCTTCCGCCGCCGGCGCCGTGATGGGGCCGCCGATGACGCTGAGGGTGCTGAACACCTTCTGGCCGGTGTCCGAGCCATCGAAGACCGAGGCCGAAAGGATGTGGGCTCCATTCTCGGCCGTCGTGATCACCCGGCTCAGGTGCTCGGTCGGGAACAATGCACCTGCCTTTACGTCAAGCGTCGTCGGCTTCGGCGCATCGAGCGCGATCGCCAGCGCACCGGCCTTGTCCCGGGTCGCCTTGCCTTTCACGTCATCCGCATCGCCCTGGTTCAACGAGGTGCGGATGTCGAAATCGAACTTGGCCGCGTCGCCACTCTCGAGCGTGCTGGTTTCGGTTGCCGAGACCCGGGCATCCCCCTCCGCCGGCTGCAGCGACGTCACCTGCCGGAAGGCCGTCTTGAAACCCTCGCAGGCGGAGCCCGAGAAATCATAGGTGATCATGCCGCTGGCATCGGCGGGCGCCTTGCTGCCGGTCGAGGAGGCCAGCGTGAGCTTGTAGACCGCATGGTGCGGCAGCAGCACGACGCCGGCGGCCAGCGCCGGCGCGGCCCCGCAGCCGATGGCGATGCTCGCCAAGGGCCCGAACACGATTCCCATTCGCACCAGCATCTCCCCCTCAGGGCCGCGGAGGCATGGCGCCGCCGGCATCAAGCGACTAGTCGCTTCGGCGGAAACCATGCCATAGGGCAGTTGTTCCCGCTGAAGCGAAATCAGGAGACAGCACGATGGGCAAGATCGACGACGCACTGCAGCAGCAAGGCATCACGCTGCCGACCCCCGGCGCGCCGATCGCCAATTATGTGCCCTGCGTGATCAGCGGCCATCAGCTCATCGTATCGGGTCAGCTGCCGCTCGGCTTGGACGGCAAACTCGACGACCGCTTCAAGGGCAAGCTCGGCGCCACGGTGTCGGACGAGACCGGCCGGGAGGCCGCCAAGCTTTGCGCCATCAACGTCCTGGCCCAGGCCAGGGTAGCCCTCGGCGGCGACCTCGACCGGATCGTGCGCTGTGTCCGCCTCGGCGGCTTCATCAACGCCCAGCCCGATTATGCGACCGTGCCGGCCATCATGAACGGCGCTTCCGACTTCATGGTCGGCCTGATGGGCGATGCCGGGCGCCACGCGCGCTCCACCGTCGGCGTGGCGGTGCTGCCCTTCAATGCCGCCGTGGAAGTCGAGGCGCTGTTCGAGATCCGCTGATGGCCTCAGTGCCGGCCTGGCTGACCGCCAGGCCGATCGCGCATCGCGGCCTGCATGACGTGGCGGCGGGCCGGCCCGAGAACACGGCGGCGGCAGCCCTGGCGGCCATCGCGGGCGGCTTCGCGATCGAGTGCGACGTGCAGCTTTCGGCCGATGGCGACGCCATGGTGTTCCACGACGACACACTCGATCGGTTGACCGGCGAAGCCGGACCGGTCGCCGATCGTTCGGCGGCGATGCTGGACCGCCTGACGATCGGCGGTACCGCCGAGCCGATGCCGCGCCTTGCAGCCTTTCTCGCCACGATCGCCGGCCGCGTACCGCTCGTCTGCGAGGTAAAGAGCGGCTTTGATGGCGATATGCGCCTGGCCGACCGCGCCGCCGCGATCCTGGCCGACTATGCCGGCCCCGTGGCGATCAAGAGCTTCGACCCGGCCGTCCTCCGCCACCTGCGTGCGGTCGCACCGGCGGGGCTGCCACTCGGCATCGTGGCCGAGGCCCACTATGCCGATCCGGAATGGGACGGCCTCGCCCCCGCGCTGAAGCGCGACCTCGCGGCCCTGGCGCATTTTGGCGAAACCCGACCGGATTTCCTGTCCTATTGGGTCGCGGACCTGCCACATGCGGCCGCCACCCTGATGCGGGTTGGGCTCGGCCGCCCCGTGATGGCCTGGACGGTCCGCACCCCCGACCAGGCGGCGCGGGCGCGGCTTTGGGCCGATCAGATGGTGTTCGAGGGCTTGGTGCCGGACGATCGGCCTCAGTCGCCGGCCTTGGTTTGATCACGGAGTTGCGGCACTCTCGCGCTTCCCCGAACGCCGCGGACCACCATGCCGAAGCCTGAGATCGCGATCCGGATCGCCCCGGCCCTGGCCGACGTCGACCCGGCGCAATGGGACGCCTGCGCCAACCCGGCCCTCGACGAACCGACCCCGGGCGTCGAAACCCACAATCCGTTCCTCAGTCATGCCTTCCTGCAGGCGCTGGAAGCCTCCGGCTCGGTCGGCGGGCGCACCGGCTGGTCACCGGCCCACCTCACCATCGACGGCCCCGACGGCCAGCTGGCGGCCGCCGTGCCGGCCTATCTGAAAAGCCATTCGCAGGGCGAATACGTCTTCGATTATGGCTGGGCCGACGCGTTCCAGCGGGCCGGCGGCGACTATTACCCCAAGGTGCAGGTGTCGGTGCCGTTCACGCCCGTCACCGGGCGCCGGCTGCTGGTTCGGCCCGGCGAGGCCGCGCCGCAAATGCGCGCCGCCCTACTGGCCGGTCTCGAGGCGCTGCGAGACAAGACGGACGCGTCCTCGGTCCATCTCACCTTCCTGCCCCGCGACGAATGGGAACGGCTCGGAACCGAGGGCTACCTGCAGCGGACCGACCAGCAGTTCCACTTCCGCAACGAGGGCTACGGCAGCTTCGACGATTTCCTGACGGCGCTCGCGTCGCGCAAGCGCAAGATGATCCGCCGCGAGCGCAAGGACGCCCTCGCCAACGACATCACCATCGAATGCGTCACCGGCCGCGACATCACGGAAGCCCATTGGGACGCCTTCTGGCACTTCTACATGGACACCGGCTCGCGCAAGTGGGGCCGCCCCTACCTCAACCGAAAGTTCTTCTCGCTGATCGGCGAGACCATGCCCGACCGCATCCTGCTGGTGATGGCCAAGCGTGCCGGCCGCTATGTGGCGGGGGCCATCAACTTCATCGGCGACGTGGCGCTCTACGGCCGCAACTGGGGATGCGTCGAGGAACACCCGTTCCTGCATTTCGAGGTCTGCTATTACCAGGCGATCGAATTCGCCATCGGGCGCAAGCTCGCCCGGGTGGAGGCTGGCGCGCAAGGCGAACACAAGCTCGCCCGCGGCTACGGGCCGGTGGAAACCTATTCGGCCCACCGGATCGCCGACCGCCGCCTCGCCCGCGCGGTGGCGGACTACCTTGAGCAGGAACGTCGCCACGTCGCCGAGGCCATCGAGGTTTACGGCGAGCACACGCCGTTCCGGCACGTCGGGGATTAGCCCTGCGGGCCGACCGCGGCGCTTAACAGTTTAGTGAATCCTGCCTCGCAGGATGGCCGGCATCAGGGCCGATTCGGCTCCTTCGGGCCGAAAGGCCCCAGCCGGGTTGCCCATGCGATCGCCGTTTCTGCTCGCCTGCCTGATCGTGGCAGCCACCCCTGCCCTGGCTCGCGCGGCCGAAGGCCTCGACTTCGTGGTGCCGCCCAGCGACGGCTACGGCATCGCCGAATGCATGACACCCGGGGAAGCCTGCGGTCAGGTGATCGCCGACGCCTGGTGCGAGTCGCACGGCCATGCCCGTGCGACCGCCTTCGGCCTCACCGACGATGCCACCGGCAGCGTCCATGCGGTCGCGGCCAGCACGGTTCCGGCAAAGCCCCTACCGGGCTCGATCATGATCCATTGCGGCGAATAGCGACCCGCCTCAGTTCTTGATCCAGTCGGCACAATTCGGCACGTCCGTGGCCGTACCCCAGGGCTGGATCGGCACCGCCGAGGTCGAGTTCTTCGGCGAGCCGTCCACCAGCTTGTCCGAATAGGCCATGTAGACAAGCGTGTTGCGCTTGGCGTCGCAGCCGCGGACGATCTGCATCTTCTTGAAGAACAACGAGCGACGCTCCGTGAAGGCCGTCTCGCCCTGGCTGCTCTTGGCCGTGAAACGCACCGGGCCGACCTGGCGGCAGGCGATCGAGATGTCGGACGTTTGCTCGGCGACGCCAAAGGCGCCCGACAGGCCGCCCTTCTCGGGCACCGTGAAATAACACGCGACGCCCGCCACCGCCGGATCGTCGAACGCGTAGGTGGCGAGCTTGTCGTTCGGGGTCAGGGCCCGGAAATTCGTCGAACGGCGGAACACCAAGTCGGCGTCGTCGGCACGCGCCGGCGCAAGGCCCGAAGCGAGCAGGACCGCCAGGACGGCGATACGGGAAAAGCGACGCATGCGGGGTCCTCGGACAAAGCGGTGGCGGTCCGGATCATGTGCGCATGACGGAGGCCCGGCGCCAGGGCCGGGCATCCGCTGCACGGCACCGTCAACATGATTCCAACACGAAGCCGGGTCACATGCGGCCCATGGTGAGTGTGTTTCGGTTTCTCCGGTCGCTGCCGGTCGCCCTGGTGGGGGCCGGCCTGCTGGGCGCGGGTCTGGTGGGTCCGGCGACCGCCCAGGGCGACGATTGCGAGTCCCTGCGGCAGCAGATGGCGGCCTCGATGCAGTCCGACCCGACCCGGGAAGGCCGCTTCGCCCGCGCGATCGAGCAGCAACGCACGGAGTTGGCCCGCACCCAGGCCTATGGCGACCAGCTCGGCTGCGGCGGCCTCAATCTGTTCGGCGCTCCGGCGCAATGCGACACGATCGAAACCCGCATCGCCCGTCAACAATCGAACCTCGACTCGCTCGAGCAACAGGCGAAGCAGATCCGCAACGGCGACCCCGACCGGATGAACGACCTCGCGGCCCGCTACGACCGCTTCTGCCGCACCGCGCAGGATGATGGCACAACCGTTTACGCCGATCCCGGGCTCATCGACGGCAACGGCAATCCCGCCATCACCGACGACGGTGCCGACAAGCGGCCGCAGGGCGGCGCCAAGGCCATCTGCGTGCGGACCTGCGACGGCGGGTTCTTTCCGCTCGGCACCACGGTGCGCAACGAGGCGCTCGACAGCCTGCAGGCGCTGTGCAGCGCCCAGTGCCCCAACACGGAAGCCAAGCTCTATACGACGGCCGACACCGACAACATTTCAAACGCCGTCGGGCTCGACGGCACGCCCTATACGGCGCTGCCGGCTGCCTTCAAGTTCCAGAAGGTCCATGAAGCGAGCTGCACCTGCAAGCCGCCGAACCAGACCTGGGTGCAGGCGCTCGCCAAGGCCGAGGAGATGCTCGACAAGACCGACGCCCACGACATGGTGGTGACCGAGAAGATGTCGGCCGACATGGCGCGCCCGACCCAACCGGTGCCCCCGGCCACAAAGAAACCGGCCCGCCGTAAGACCAGCCTCGACGGGCCCGCCGCACCGCCGCGCTGAGGCGGCGCCGTTCGCGTCAGCCTGGCTGCCCGGCCAACCGGGCCAGGGCCTTGGCCCGGCCGATCAAGGGCAGCAGGGCCGCGAGCTCGGGCCCCGTGTCGCGGCCCGTCAGGGCCAGCCGTAGCGGATGGAACAAGGCCCTGCCCTTGCGGCCCGTCTCAGTCTTGGCGAGCGCGGTCCACTGCGCCCACGTTTCGGCCGTCCAGGGTTCGGGCGGCAACAGCCGGGCCGCCGCGGCCAGAAATTCGGCATCCTCCGACACCGGCGTGATGACGCCCGCCACCACCGACCACCAAAGGTCCACCTCATCGAAGCGGGCGAGGTTGCCCTGCACGATGCGCCAGAAGTCCTCGCCGGTCGCGTCCATCGGCACCCCGCGCGCGGCGAGCCGCTCCCGCACCGCCGCGAAAGGCAGCCCGTGCAACGTTTTGGCCGTCAAACCCCAAAGCTCTGCCTCATCGAAGCGCGCCGGGGCGCGCGACAGGCGCCCAAGCTCGACGGGCCCGAGCGCGTCGAGCGTCGCGATCGGGTGGATGGCCGTGGCCGAGCCGGTCAGCACCGCCAGGGCCGCCACGGCCAGCGCCTCGGCCCCGGCCTCGCGCAGCCCGGTCAGCGACATGGCGCCGGAGCGCTTCGAGAAGCCCTCGCCCGACGCGTTCACCAGCAGGTTGTGGTGGCCGAAACGGGGGGCCGGGGCTCCGAGCGCCGCGAAAAGCTGCAGCTGCACGGCCGTATTGGTGACGTGGTCTTCGCCCCGCACCACATCCGTGATCCGCAAGTCGATGTCGTCCACCACGGAGGGCAGCGTGTAAAGGTAGCTGCCGTCTTCGCGCACCAGCACGGGGTCCGACAAGGAGGCACAATCGATGGCGCTGTCGCCACGCACGAGGTCGGACCATGACACGGTGCCAGGCTCGAGCCGGAACCGCCAATGCGGCCGTCGCCCTTCCGCTTCGAGCCGCGCCCGGTCGGCCTCGCTGAGGTCGAGCGCCGCGCGGTCGTAGACGGGCGGCAGGCCACGCGTCTGCAGGCGCTTGCGCCGACGGTCGAGCTCGTCGGCCGTCTCGTAGGCGGGGTAGAGCCGACCCGCCGCCTTGAGCCGCGCCACCGCGGCGTCGTAAAGCGCCACCCGGTCGGACTGGCGCACCACGAGGTCCGGCACGATGCCGAGCCAGGCGAGGTCGGCCTCGATCGAGACGGCATATTCTTCCCGCGAGCGCTCGCGGTCGGTGTCGTCGAAACGCAGCACGAAGCGCCCGCCGCCCTGCCGCGCCAGAAGCGCGTTGAGCAGCGCCGTGCGGGCATTGCCGATGTGGATGCGCCCGGTGGGCGATGGGGCGAAGCGGACGGTGGGCGCGAGCATGGGCCTCGCTTAACCCCCGCCCGGTGCCGGCGCAATCACGCAGGCAGGTGCGCCGCCGCCGCCATCACGCCGCGGATCTCCGCCAAGCCCTTCAAGCGGCCGATGCAGGAATAGCCCGGGTTGGTGGCCTTGCCGATGTCGTCGATCAACAAGTGGCCGTGGTCGGGCCGCATCGGGATCTCGGCATCGGCCCGCCCCTCGGCCTGCCGCCGGCGCTCCTCCGCCACGAGCCCGAGGATGATCCCCACCATGTCGGAATCGCCGCCGAGGTGCTCGGCTTCCGTGAAGGAGCCGTCGGGGTCGCGCGTGGTGTTGCGCAGGTGGGCGAAGTTCACCCGCGGGCCGAACTCCCGCACGAAGCCGGGCAGGTCGTTGTCGGGGCGCGACCCATAGGAGCCGATGCAAAGCGTCAGCCCGTTGGCCGGGTGGTCGACGGCGTCGAGGATGCGCCGCGCATCCGCGGCGGTCGAGACGACACGCGGCAGGCCGAACAAGGGGAATGGCGGATCGTCCGGGTGGATGGCGAGCCGCACCCCGACCTCGGCCGCGACCGGCACCACCTCGCGCAGGAAGGCGTCGAGATTGGCGGCGGCCTCGGCGGGCGAAACGCCGTCGAACTCGGCGATGGCCGCACGGATCGACTCGCGCGAATGGGTGTCCTCCTTGCCGGGCAGGCCGGCGATCACCGTGGTCTCGAGCCGTGCGACCGCATCCGCGTCCATGCCGGCGAGGCGCACCGAGCCCGTTTCGAGCAACGCCGCCGGGTAGTCGGCCTCGGCGCCCCTGCGCTTCAGCACGAAGGCGTCGTAGGCCACGAACTCGGCCATGTCGAAGCGCAGCGCGAGGCCGCCCCGTGCCGTCGGGTATCGAAGATCGGTGCGGGTCCAGTCCACCACCGGCATGAAATTGTAGCACACCACCGGGACGCCACCCCGGCCGAGGTTGGCGAGGCTGTCCTTCCAGGCATCCGTGTAGCGCCGCCACGGGCCCTGTCGCAGCTTGATGGAGCTGTGGACCGGGATCGATTCGCACACCGCCCAGCGCAGGCCGGCCGCCTCGACCTGGGCCCGTCGCGCGGCGATCTGCTCGGGCGTCCAGACCCGACCGTCGTAAATTTCGTGCAGCGCCGTCACGATGCCGTCGACCCCGGCCTGACGGGCGTGGCTCAGGGTGACGGGATCGTTCGGACCGAACCAGCGCCAGGACTGCAGCATGAACGACCCCTGCCTGCCGAACCGCCATCACACCACTGCGATTGCGGCCGCATCGGTTTGTCGCTTAGGACCTGGGCCGGACTTTGCCAAGGTCGCGGTGCGGGCGGCCTCACGCCTCAAGGAGCGGAGATGACGGATTTCATCGGCAAGGTGGCTCTGGTGACCGGCACCACCGGCATCGGCGCCGCCACGGCGCTGCGGCTCGCCCGAGGGGGCGCCGCGGTGCTGGCGGTCGGCATCGACGCGGCCGGCAACGCGGCCCTGGCGGCCGAGGCGATCGCGGCCGGGCTGCGGCTCGAGACGGCCCTGGTCGATGTGACGGACCCGGCTGCGGTCGAGCGCGCCGTCGCCAAGCTGGTGGCCGATCACGGCGGCCTCGACGTGATCGTCAACGCGGCCGCGGTGCATCCTTATGGCGATGCCGTCGCGACCCCGCCGGAGGTTTTCGCGCGCTGCCTCGCAGTGAATGTCGGCTCGATCCACCTGACGGCACATTTCGGCGTGCCGGAACTGCGCCGGCGCGGCGGCGGCGCCATCGTGAACCTGTCGAGCGTGCAGGGTTTCGCCTGCCAGGCGGGCGTCACGGCCTATGTGGCGTCGAAGGGCGCCATCCATGCGATGACGCGCGCCATGGCGCTCGACCATGCGGCGGACCGCATTCGGGTGGTGTCGGTCAGCCCCGGCTCGGTCCGCACGCCGATCCTGGCGCTCGCGGCCCGCACCTTCGACGGCCCGGAGGCCGACGTCGAGGCCGCCTTTGCGCGCTTCGGGGCCGCCCACCCGCTCGGCCGCATCGCCGAGCCCGACGAGGTGGCCGAGCTCGTGGCTTTTCTGGCGTCAGACAAGGCCGGCTTCATCACAGGAACGGACCACCGCATCGACGGTGGCCTGACGGCCGGGATCGGGGTCCGGTGACGAACAAGGGAGACGCGCCGTGAAGCGATCGGAGATCAACGCCGCCGTGGCCCGGGCCGAGGCGGATTTTGCCAGGGCCGGCCTGCACCTGCCGCCCTTCGCGGCCTGGACCCCGGCCGACTGGCGCCGTCACGGTTCTGAGGCGACGGCCACCATGCGGGCCACCGGGCTCGGTTGGGACGTGACCGACTTCGCGGCCGGCGACTTCGCCCGCCGGGGCCTGTTGTTGTTCACCACCCGCAACGGCCTCAAGGCGGGCGGCCCCGGCAACCGGCCCTATGCCGAGAAGGCGATGATCGCCCGGCGGGACCAGATGACGCCGATGCACCGTCACCTCGCCAAGGTGGAGGACATCATCAACCGGGCCAGCCTCCATCCCGACGCGACGCTCGCCTTGCGGCTCTTCGCGATGGACCGCGACGGCGGCCTCGACCGCACGGCGCGGCTCGCGG
Organism: Lichenihabitans sp. Uapishka_5; assembly: GCF_033947565.1. Taxonomy (NCBI): domain Bacteria; kingdom Pseudomonadati; phylum Pseudomonadota; class Alphaproteobacteria; order Hyphomicrobiales; family Lichenihabitantaceae; genus Lichenihabitans; species Lichenihabitans sp. Uapishka_5. The sequence goes on along the minus strand of NZ_JARPVX010000037.1, from coordinate 12,212 downwards.
TGCAGCTCGACGGACTCATGCGTGAGGTCGAGCCCGGCAGCGTGGTGCGGCTCGCACCGGGCGAATCCATCACCCTGTTCCCCGGCACCTGGCACGCCTTCTGGGGCGAGAACGGCGATGTGGTGGTGGGCGAAGTGTCGAGCGTCAACGACGACTACGCCGACAACGTCTTCGCCGAGCCGCTCGGCCGCTTCCCTGCCATCATCGAGGATGCCGAGCCGACCCGCCTCATCGTGCCGGACTACGCGGCACTGGAGCGCTAAGGGGACGCGGACGCCTCGACGCACGGCTCGGCGCGCGCCTTGCACGCCTGATCGCTGCTATAGATTCAACACACGGCATCCGGGGTTCGGCTGCGTCGCGCCCCGGAAGGCCGGCATCTCGGCGCGCGTGGTCACGAGGGTTCAGGAGCCATGTCCGGACGCCAACGCATCCTGCCCGTGCGGCGCGCCTACAACCGCTGGGTGGCGAACGAAACGCTGGAGGATTTCGCGCTCCGCTTCACGGCCAAGAGCGCCCGCCGCTGGTCGGCGCCGCGCGTGTCGCAGACGGCGCTCGGCGCCATCTCGTTCCTGGCCCTCGAGGCGATCGGTGGCGCCGTCACGCTGAGCTTCGGCTTCACCAACGTGGTCTGGGCCACGCTGGTGGTGAGCGCCGTGCTGTTCGTCACGGGATTGCCGATCAGCCGCTCGGCCGCGCGCGCGGGCGTCGACATCGACCTCCTCACCCGCGGCGCCGGCTTCGGCTATATCGGTTCGACCGTGACGTCGCTGGTTTACGCCACCTTCACGTTCATCCTCTTCGCCATCGAGGCTTCCATCATGGCGGGGGCGCTGAAGCTGGTGTTCGGCCTGCCGCTCGCCTGGGGCTATCTGTTGAGCGCGGTCGCGGTGATCCCGTTGGTGGCCTACGGGATCGCCTGGATCAGCCGGTTCCAGATCCTGACCCAACCGCTTTGGATCATCCTCAACGTGCTGCCGATCGGCTTCATCGCGGCCGAGAACTGGCCGAGCGTCGTGGCGTGGACGCGATTCCCGGGCCTCGGAGCCGGGGCCACCGGCGGCTTCGACCTGCTCGGCTTCGGCGGCGCCGCGTCCGTGATCCTCGCCCTGATGCCGCAGATCGGCGAACAGGTGGACGTGCTGCGCTTCCTGCCGGCGCGGCCGCCGGGGCGGGCCTGGCGCTGGGCCGCCTCGCTGGCGGCCGCCGGGCCGGGCTGGATCGTGCTGGGCGCACCGAAACTTTTGTTCGGCTCGCTGCTCGCCACCTTGTGCCTCAAGGCCGGCGTGGCGCCCGGCCATGCGGCCGAGCCCGCCGAGATGTACCGGCTCGCCTTTGCGGCCGTGATCCCATGGCCGACCGGCGTGGCCCTGCTGACGGCCGGCTTCGTGGTGGTGTCGCAACTGAAGATCAACGTCATGAACGCCTATGCGGGCTCGCTCGCCTGGTCGAACTTCTTTTCCCGCGTCACCCACAGCCATCCGGGGCGCGTGGTGTGGCTCGTCTTCAATGTCGCGGTGGCGCTGCTGTTGATGGAGCTCGGCATCTATGCAGCGCTCGAGCGCATCCTCAGCCTGTTCGCCGTGGTGGCGGTGGCGTGGCTCGGTGCCGTGGTGGCTGACCTCGCGATCAACAAGCCGCTCGGCCTGAGCCCGCCCGGCATCGAGTTCAAGCGGGCCCACCTGTACGACATCAACCCGGTCGGTACCGGCGCCATGGCGCTGGCCACAGGGGTGGCGCTGATGGCCGCGGCCGGCCTGTTCGGCGCCGCGGCATCGGCCCTGGCCCCCTTCGTGGCGCTCGGGGTGGCGCTGGTGGCGGCACCGGCGATCGCGGTCGCCACAAAGGGCCGCTTCTACCTGGCCCGCAAGCCGCGCGCGGCCTGGCTCGAGCGTGCCACCATCACCTGCTCGATCTGCGACAACCCGTTCGAGCCGGAGGACATGGCCTATTGCCCCGCCTATGCGGCGCCGATCTGCTCCTTGTGTTGTTCGCTCGACGCCCGCTGCCACGACCTCTGCAAGCCGCACGCCCGCGCGGCGCCGCAGGTCGCCGCGGCCCTGACGGCGGTGCTGCCGCGCCGCTGGGCGGTGCGGGCCGGATCGCCGACGGTCCGCTACATCGGGGTGTTCGTGCCACTCGTGGCGGTGATCGGCCTGGCGCTGGCCGTGATCCACGTCCATGCGGCCTCGCAGGAAGGCTCGCTCATCCGCGGCGTGGTGGACCAAACCCTATGGGCCAGTTTCGCGGTGCTGGTGATCGTATCGGGGGTGCTGGCCTGGTTCTTCGTGCTCAGCGCCGAAAGCCGCCGCGTCGCCCAGGAAGAATCGGCGCGGCAGACCACCGCCCTGCTGCAGGAGATCGCCGCCCACCGGCGCACCGACGCGGCGCTGCAGAAAGCCAAGGAGGTGGCCGAGGCCGCGAACCTCGCGAAGAGCCGTTACGTGGTGGGCCTCAGCCACGAATTTCGCACACCGCTCAATGCCGTGCTGGGCTATGCGCAGTTGCTCGAGCGCGACGAGGCCGCCAGCACGCGCCGCAACGGCGTCCGCGTCATCCGCCGATCGGCCGAGCACCTGTCGGGGCTGATCGACGGGCTTCTGGACGTGTCGAAGATCGAGGCGGGCCGGCTGCAGATCCAGCGCAACGAGGTGCGGACTGCCGAATTCTTCGCCGGCGTGGCCGACATGTTCCGCCTGCAGGCGGCGGCCAAGACCCTCGATTTCCGCCTGGAGGTCAGCCCGGCCCTGCCGGCCGTGGTGGCGACGGACGAAAAGCGGCTGCGGCAGATCCTCATCAACCTGCTCAGCAATGCCGTGAAGTTCACCGCGGCCGGACATGTTGCGCTGACGGTCCGCTACCGCAACCAGGTCGCGACGTTGAGCGTGGCCGACACCGGCATGGGCATCGCGGCCGACGACATCGAGCGCATCTTCGAGCCCTTCGACCGTGGCGCCCTCGGCACCGCCGAAGCCGTGCCGGGCCTCGGCCTCGGCCTGACGATCACCAAGCTGCTGACCGAACTGATGGGCGGGGCGCTCGGCGTCAGCAGCGTGCCGGGCCAAGGCAGCCGATTCGAAGCGCGGCTGATGTTGGCCGCGGTATCGACCCCGCAGGCCCGGCTGGCCCGGAACCTGCAAGGCTACGCGGGTCCGCGCCGCACCCTGCTGGTGGTGGACGACGACGGGGATCATCAGGCCCTGATGCGCGCCCTCCTGGAACCGCTCGGCTTTTCGGTGTTGAGTGCCCGCGACGGGCCGACCGCGCTGGCCCTGACGGCCGACCTGCGACCGGACCTCGTGCTGCTCGACATTTCCATGCCGGGCATGACCGGCTGGGAGGTGGCCGAGGCGCTGCGCAGCCTGCGCGACGTAGCGGCGCCGATCGTCATGCTGTCGGCCAATGTCGGCGACGGCGCGCCGCAGCCGCCGGGCGACCGCCGCGTCCACGATGCCATGCTGGCCAAGCCGTTTGTGCTGCCGACGCTGCTCGACACGCTCGAACGGCTGCTCGACCTGCGTTGGATCGAGGCGCCGGCACCCGGCACCACGCCCGGGGCGGCCCCGAAAACCCAGGGGTCGCGGCTCGCGCCCGACGTCCTGGCCGACCTCCGCCACCTCGGCAGCATCGGCCATGTGCGGGGGATCGAGGCGCGGCTCGACGTCCTCGATCGCGATGCCGCCTTGCGGGACCTCGCGGCCACGCTGCGGCTGCGGCTGCGGGCCTTCGACTTTCCCGGCTTCGAGGCGATTTTGGCCGGGCTTGATCCATGAGCGCCGCGATGCCCATCCGGCCCACGGTGCTGGTGGTCGACGACACGCCCGACACGCTCGGCTTCCTGACGGACGCGCTCGAGGGAGCCGGCTACACGGCCCTGGTGGCGACCGGCGGCCCGCAGGCGCTTGCCCTCGTGGGGCGGCTGATGCCCGACCTGATCCTGCTTGACGCCATGATGCCGGTGATGGACGGCTTCGAAACCTGCCGGCGTCTGAAGACCGGTCTCGCGGCCGCGGTGCCGGTGATCTTCATGACGGCGCTGAGCGACACCGAGCACATCGTTCGCGGCCTTGGGGCCGGTGGGGTCGATTATCTGACGAAGCCCATCGTGCTGGACGAGCTTTTCGCTCGCGTCCGGGTGCATCTCGCCAATGCGCGCGCGGCCCGCGGCGCCCTGGCGGCGCTCGATGCCACCGGCAGCGCGCTCGTGGCGGTCGACAGCGGCGGCACCGTGCTGTGGAGCACACCGCAGGCCCGCGCTCTTCTGCCAGACGATCTGACGGCGGCGCTACCAGCGGCGGCCCTCGCAGACGCCGCACTGACGCCCGACGGGGTCGCAACGCTGCCGTCTTCCGAAGCCGGACCGCTTTCGGCTCGCATCGTCGGCCGCATCGGCGCCAATGAGATGCTGTTCCGGCTCGAACGGCCCGACACGCGCCGGCACGACGAGATCCTGGCGGCGCGCTTCGCCCTCACGGCCCGGGAAGCGGAGGTGCTGCTGTGGATCGCCCGCGGCAAGCCGAACCGGGACATTGCCGAAATCCTGTCGCTCAGCCCGCGCACGGTGAACAAGCACCTCGAAACGATCTTCGCCAAGCTTGGGGTCGAAAACCGCGCCTCGGCGGCCGTGCTGGCCGCGCGAGCCCTGGACGAGCGTTAAGCTTCGCGGCTTCCACCCTCCTGGGCCTCGGCTTCGCTCGCGATCTGACGCTTCAGGGCCGCCAGTGCCACTTCGCCGGCCGAGACGGCATCGTTCTGGGAGCCGAACACTCCCTCGCTACGCCGGACCGGATTGGCGTGATGATCGTACCGTATCTGCCACTCGAACCCATCGAAGTGCCGTGCGACCAAAAGGTGGTACTCGCGAAGACTGTTGGGCCGCTTGCTCGCCATCGATGATTCCGCCTCGAACTGGGGACTGGAAGTTTAGAATGAGAAAGTGGATTGTGAACGACTTAGTTGCACTACATTTGTTAAGAAAGCAGTGTTGCCTGCCATGTTAAACATCGGTTGTCCCTCCCTCTTCGGCTTACGGGCCGCCATGCGAACCCGGTTGCGATGACCAAGCCGATCCTCATCCTCAACGGGCCCAACCTCAACCTGCTGGGGACCCGCCAGCCCGAGATCTACGGGCGGGACACGCTGGCCGATGTCGAGGCGCGCTGCCGGACGCTGGCCGGACAACTCGGGCTCGCCATGGTGTTCCGGCAAAGCAACGCCGAACACCAGATCATCGACTGGATCCAGGACGGGCGGACCACGGCCAGCGGCATCATCATCAACCCGGCCGCCTACAGCCACACCTCGGTGGCAATCCTCGATGCCCTCAACGCCTGCGACCTGCCGGTGCTGGAGGTGCACATCTCGAATGTGCACCGCCGGGAGCCGTTTCGGCATCATTCCTATGTGAGCCAGGCTGCCGTGGGGGTGATCGCCGGCTTCGGCATCCACGGCTATCTGCTGGCCCTGCGCCACATGGCCGTGCTGCTCGACCCCGCCGCGATGCCGGGCTGATCCGACATCAGTCGCGCGCCACGATGCGCTGCCGGCGCTTGGCCTGCCCATGCTCGGTTTTGTTCCAGGCATGCGGGCGTCCGGCCATCTCGAAAGCCGCCTGCCAGGACGCGACGGACAAGAGAACCAGATAGGCCGGCAGCGTCGGCAGCCAGATCGCAAGGCCGAGCCGCCCCTCGCGCGCGAGCCCACGCAAAGCGGGCCAGATGGCTGCGGCGGTGCCGGACACCAGCAGAACGAGGCTCAACACCGTCCAGGCCATGTCGCCACCGGTATGCGGATGCAGCAGGGTGCCGGACCACAGGCGCAGCGCCACCACAACGGCGCAGAACGGACCCAACAGGCTGGCCGCGACCGTGCCGGCCAACAGCCCGCACACGGCGAGGCCCGGCAGGAAGCCAAGCTCCCGCCAACTCCGCAGCGGCGCCCGCGAATGGGTCACGAGCGTCACCATCCAGCCCTTCTGCCAGCGACGACGCTGCGCCATCCAGGCCTTCAGCGTGCGCGGCGCTTCCTCGGAGGTGGTCGACCCGAGCGTCGCCACCCGCAGGCCGAAGCGCGCCAGCCGGATGCCAAGGTCGATGTCTTCCGTGACGTTCCAGGCGTCCCAGCCGTTCACCCGCTTGAGCACGGCCGTCGGGAAATGATTCGAGGTGCCGCCGAGCGGCACGGGCCAGCGCAGGCGCGCCAGGCCGGGGTTCACGACGCCGAACAAAGCCGCGTATTCGATGGCGAACATGCGGGTCAGCCAGGAATCGGCGGCATTGTCGATGGCGAGCCGCGCCTGCAGGCAGGCCGTGCCTGGCGCCGCCGCAAACCCCGCCAGGGCCAGCCGAAGCTGGTCGGGTTCGGGCTCGTCCTCCGCGTCATAAACCACCAGATAGGCGCCGCGAGCGAATTGCAGCGCCACGTTGAGGGCACGGGGCTTGGTTTGCGGACGGCCGGCCGGCGCCATGATGATGCGGTAGCAGGCCGGCAGGGCCAGGCGCTCCAGGGCCGCCAGCGTGCTCCGGTCGTTCGCCTCGATCAGCAGCATGATGTCGAGCTTGGCTCTGGGATAATCGCGGTATTAGGTAGCAAACACACCTAGCCGAGCCTGCCTTAAGTCGCCCCGATCAACGATGATTGCGGGCATGTTGTATCCACTCCCGCAAGGTGTTTTGTGTTTCTGGTTGGTGGCGCACTTCCCCCGACCACGTTCGCACGGGCCGGACAGGCCAAATTCCTTCTGGTTCATCCGGCACTCCGATGGCTGGAGTGGGTTGCCGGTTCTTGCCGCGCACGGTGCCGGTTTTCATGTCTGATATACCCCAGATCGTCCACACGCTCTCTGGCAAGATCGCGGACGTGGAGCGCTGGATAGCGGAGACTGAGGCGAGGCTTGCTAACGCGCGTCAGGATTTGGCTCACCTCCAGGCCACAAGGCAGCTTTTCAGCCGTGGCGAATTGACCCCGAACCCCGTTTACATGGGCCTGACGCGGATCTTCAAGCGCGGGGAGATCACGGCGCTGGGCCTGGAGGCGCTACGGGCGGCGCCGGATGGCCTCGACACGCGGGAGCTTGCCACCGCCATCATGCGGGCCAAGGGGCTGGATGTAGACGAGCGAGTGTTTCGGATCAGCCTGACACAAAGCGTGGTTACGCTGTTTGGGCGGCTGGAGCGGAAGCGGGTGGTGCGGTGTTTGGGGGCGAGGAAGGGGGTGAAGGTGTGGGATCTAGGCTGATCTTAAAACAAAACCCCGCCATTGGGCGGGGTCGGCTTTTTAGGCTCTCTTAGGAATCACAGGATTTTTCATCTCCTGAATTTTTTCGTAGCTTTCTCTCATCGAGATTTTGAGTTGAGGGTTTTCAGTCCAGGAATTGAAGCGCTCGGCCAAACGCCTCTCGGCGTCGGTTAAGAGCGCAATTCGCTCTTCGCGTTTCATCGCATTCCTTTTTCGTTGTCCGTTAGCTTCCAACTTTAGAGCCCGTTTCGCGTTCCATCCACCAGAATTTTTGCCCGTTATCCATCTCCGTTAGATCGCTGCCATATCCTAGGTGGGATGCCATCGCTACGATATCATCGTATTTGACTTGAGCTGCGGAAACCAAGGGCACGTCAACGGAGCACATAAACATTGATGCTGGCTTAAGCCGCTCGATCATGTCGAAAAGACACGACATCAAATGCCCTTTGATAGCGACTCTGTCTTTGTGATCGATCATTTTCGACACTTCAGCCGCACTCAGGATTGTTCTTATTTTTTCCAGCTGCGCATTGAATTCAAAAATCGCGAAAGAAATTTCCCGCGTTTTCTGTCCATAAAAGCTGATGAAAAATGTGTACACAAATCCAGTGTCATTATCGTAACCGATAACGACATTTCTGGCATCTTCCTTATCCTCGGTGAGGTCTTCGCAATATCCTTCGTCGTCTTGCAAAACGAGTACGAACGCCATTATGACGACCCTGAGGAAAAGGTAAGCGCGTTGCGCGCCTGGGATATATTTGAAGTGCTGCCAAATGCCATTTTACACCAGTGCTGGCAAACGGATGCCGTGGCCAATTCCATTGTCACCTAGTTATGCGGCCGCCGCCCGCTGCCAATACCCCTTCCACACCCGGCTCACCGGATGCCGCAGCGCCGCTTCGGTTGCCATGAGGTACTGCTGCCCATTCGACACGCGGCGGTTGTCCTCGCGCCAGCCCATCTCGCGGGCGTAGGCCTGGAGGTACGGGCCGGCGATGTGGTGGTGGATGCCAATCTCGGCGCGGCGAATGCGTGAGAAGAAACTCTCGGCTTGGTTCGTGTTGGCCTCGTCCGTCGAGTAGGACTCCTGGTGGTTGATGCGCTTCGTCAAGAAGCGATCGTGCAGCACGTCCCAGCCGGCCGCCTCGTCCGCAAAGATCGTGGAGCCTTCGGCCACCTTGCGGGCGATAGTGTGGACCGAAGCGGCCTCAGAGCGAGCCACGAAGGGCAGCGTTTCGCCGTTGCGCTCACGCATGACGACCACGACCTTGCGCTTGCCGGTCTGGTTGACAGCAAGGCGACGGTCGCGACGGTTCTCCTTGTGATTGGACGGCTTCACGTAGCCGCCGAAGTAAGCGCCATCGACCTCGACCTCACCGACAAGGGTCTTCTCGTCCATGTCGGCCGCCAGGGCCTCGCGGATCTTGTGCGAGAGGACGAAGGCCGTCTTGTACTGCACGTCGAGGTCGCGGGAGAGTTGCAAGGCGCTATGGCCCTTGGCGCCGTTCACGAAGATAGCGATGGCCAGCAGGATGTCGCGGATCGGCAGCTTGCGGCTGGCGAAGATCGTGCCCGAGGTGACAGAGAACTGATGGTTGCAAGCCTTGCACTTCCAGAGCTTGCGAGCCTTGTAGGTGTAGACGGCAGCGCATTCGCAGCGGGGGCAAACGGCCTCGCCTTGGGTGGCCGACCAACGCACCAGCCGGAAGGTCTCGAAGGCTTCCTCGTCCGAAAGCCGAGCAACCCGAGCGAGGCTCAGGCTCCTTGCGGCTTTCGAGAGGAGGAAGTGTTGAGACACCGGCGAAGCAACCTTTTTGGTTGCTTCCAGACATAATAGCTACAATGTGTGAGGGCAACCCTTTTGTTTGCTCTTGCGCCAAAAAGGTTGCCGCACTAGATCGGGACCATGAGCCCGGAACAGTGTCGCGCCGCGCGTGCGTGGTTGGAATGGTCACAAGGTCGCTTGGCGACTGAGGCCGGCGTCGGCCTTTCGACTGTGAAGGGGTTTGAGGCCGGAAAGCGGACAATCGGGGCCACTCTAGCGGCAATGCGAGTTGCGCTGGAGAAGGTAGGGGTGACGTTCGTCGATGGCGAGTCATCGGGGATCACGGGGCCTAAAACGATTGGAGGACCGCGGGATGGCTAGGCCGAAAGAGCCTCACGTGTCCGTCATTGTTGAAACCTATCGAGAAAGCGGAAGCGGCCTCCATGGCAGCATCCATGTCCGCCCCGTGGCGGGACAGGACTTCCCGACCAGTTTGCGCGTGCGATGCCCAAAGAAGTTTGCAGAAGCCTACCCGCTTGGCACGCGCTTCAGGATCGACGCTAAGCTCACCGACAGAGAGGGAGGCCAGCCGTTTCTATCGACCTATCACGGCTGGCCATTTGACGTTCTCGGCAAATTATAGACGTTCCTTAGCCTGTAGATTAAGGTGGACTAGGAGGGGGTCGGACCCTCGCACGGACGGATGGAAAGCCCCCGAGCAGCACCGGCTCTAGCCCATGTCCTGAGCTGAGAGGCTATCTCAGCTCAGGAATGAAGTCGGGCCGCTTTTCCGGCTCGAAATATGAGGGAGGCAGCCCGCAAAAGGCTGCGATCATGGCGCCCGACAGGCGCAACTCGGATGCGATAGCATCTTGTGACTTGCGCCCTGCGCTCACGATGACCTCGACTACCTTGCGGAGCAAGGAAGGCGTCTCAAGCGGCAGCTTATCGTCAAGCGGCTCCTGCGTGCGCCACTTGCGATAAGAGATTTGCTTGTAGAGGCTCGTGATCTGAGCCTCATCGAAGATACCCAGATCCTTGCAGCGATAAACCATCGCCTGGATGGCCACCTTCCATCGAGACTTCAAGGTCACAAAGGCATCAAGCCGGGGAGTGTACACCTCGTTTGGAAAGGCGTGTCGGGGCATCAGTAGGGCGCTCGCGAAACGATGCGCCTCAGCTTCAATCAGCTTCAGCACCTTTGGGTCCTCAATGTCCTCTGGCGGCACGAAGCGATGGAGTACCAAGTGCCCTAGCTCGTGAGCGGCATCGAATCGTGCGCGGACGGCGGACTGCTTCTCGGACGAGAGAAAAACAAACGGCCGCGGACCGCTCCAGAACGAGAACGCCTCCACCTTGTGGCCCGTCATCTCATACCGGCAGACCGTCACGCCGTTGTTCTCAAGGAGACCAATGACGTTTGAGATCGGTCCAAGGCCAAGTCCCCACTGTTTGCGGCACGCCTCGGCGGCTTCCTCAATCTCGTCTTCCCCGTATCGGTCACCCTCGCTAGGCGAGACCATCGGCAGATTGACCGGTGGGAACCCGACAAAGCCGTACAGGTAGAAAGCGGTCTGAACGAACCACTTGCCTAATACCTCGCTCATAAGGTTGCGCCGCTTCGTGTCGGCACCAAACGCACGAAAAAAGCGCGTGCTGTAGCCGCCGAACGACTCGGCGTCCTCTGCCGTGAAGTAGGCAAGCGGCTGATCGACTACGGCAGCGATCCTGGCCATTGTCAACGGATCGGGGTTCTTCTCTCCGGCCTCGAAGGCAGAGATAGCCTGACGGCTGATCGTGACGGCTTCGGCAAGTTCAGTCTGATTAAGCCCGCAGGCAATCCGAGCATCGCGTAGACGCGATGGGACGATCCCGCGAGTGGCGATCTTGCCCGGAAAAGCGATGACGTTAGGCGTCATTGTCTCTGCGCCACTTGTCGATTTGATCCTTAAGTTCAAGCGCCGCCGTAAAGTCCGTTTCCTCGGCTGGCGGTAAATCAGATTCAACGACGTGCGGAAGCTTCATCAAATTAGGCGTCTTATAGAGCCAGTCGCGGTGATGCTGCGAATGAGGTACGCCGACATGCGCAAAATTGAGATCCTGATGTCCGTGGACCAGGATGAAGTGCGGCAGCCCATGAACCTCTCGCGTGTCATCAAACTCTGGGAGGTTGAAAAAGGGCGCGTTGTTGAGCCGTCCGTTCTCGCGAAATATCACGTTGCGCGGCTGGTGCTTCGGGTTAGCGACTTGGCTGATTGTCAGGGTCGAATGACCGAGTCGGACCTGAAGGTAACGCCCAGTGGGTTGCGCGAAACTGGACCAGCGGTGCTCGAACGGCCACCGTTGCGTTTGCAACAGGATCTCGAAGCCTCGATCCACTGCCCATGTGATGAGGCGGCCCCGGTTGTCGTATGCTGACGGGACGTTCAGGATCGGCTCGTCCTTCACAATGAGGCGAACCGCTTCGTAAGCGGTTCGTAGCGTGGTCGGTATGAGAGCTCGCGCCGCCAAGGGAAGCTGATCCTTGAGAAATTGTTCGGCGCTGACGGCGTCCATGAGGCAATCCGGTTGTCAAACCTGCATGGCAACCATTTAGGAAATAATGCCGTTTTTGTCAACCGACGTAGACGCCCCAAGTCAACCCGCTCTGGCTGCCTCCTGTGCAAGCAGCACAAGCGCCAGGGCGCGTGCGATCACGCGGTGTGATGGCGCAAACGCCACAAGCGCCCGAGCCCATCCGGCACCAGATTTTGGTGCATGAGCACCCTATCAGACACCTCAAACAAATACGCTTTGGCCGCGCTTCGGGAACGCCGCGCCGAACTAGCCGGCGAGATCACAGCCGCCGAGCAGCACCTCCGCCATCTCCGCGAAGCCATCTTGCATGTGGATGGCACCCTACGTCTGTTCGACCCCGACGCGGACCCGTCCAAGATCGCTGCCAAACGGCCCTACAAGCGGACGAAGCTGTTCGGGGCAGGAAAGCTCAACCGGCTTATCCTAGACGCGCTTAGGAAGGCGGGGCGGCCTTTGGCAACGGCTGAGGTCGTAGATGCGATCGTCGCAGAGCTTGGGTTCGGAGAGGACGCCGCGAAGGGGCTGCGGAACCGGGTGCGGGCTAACTTGCTGTATCTGAGCAAGGTGCGTGGGGAGCTATGTGGGAAACTGGGTGACGACGGTGGTTTGAAGGCGGCGTATCGAGGCG
>NZ_JARPVX010000036.1:0-34706 GCF_033947565.1 Lichenihabitans sp. Uapishka_5 | reverse complement strand
TCACAAACCCGGAAAACTCGCATTTTGGCCGGAGGAGAAAGACGGGAGGACGTCAATGAACGCTATCGCTTTGCCCGCTCAGCACGACATCGCCGACCTCGAACGGCTCCTGGCCCGAGAGGTCGATCATCAAAACGCCATGCGGACTTTCCGTGAGGCGCACGACGCCGTCCGCGTTGGACAGTCGCCGCCGGCGCTGAGCCGGGCCGCCAAGGTGCTCCGCGCCTGGGCCGTTTGGCGCGCCAGCAAGACCTCCCTCGATGGCCTGCTGGAAACCAGCGCCTTCGCGACGATGCTCGCGGCCTGGGCGGTCAGCTACGTGGTGCTCTGCCCGGCAGAGCCGGTGCGGCACCACGCCCGTCCCGCTTTCGCGGCGGCTGCGACCTTCGTGGTGCTGCGGTGAGGTTCGGCGATATGGTGGCTGTGACGCCGGCCGAGCGCTGGGCCAGCCTGCCGGCCGCCACGCGCGACGCGATCGGCGCCAAGCTCTTGGAGAGCCACTTTGCCGAGCTCGTCCGCGACGATGACGGGCTCGAGACCACCGAGGTTGAGCGCGAGGAGGCGGGGCGCATCCAAGACGAGGCCTTCAGCGCGATCTTCCCGCTGATCGAGGATGCCTTCCCGACCATCATGTGGAGCTACCCCGGACCGGTCACCTACGTGGCGCGGGACAGCCACGGCAACTCGCTCGGGGTCGTGGGGCACGCAGGCATGGACAAATGGCGGTTTGTGCCGGTCTCGCCGCACATGAAGCTTGGGCGCGTCGTGTGGGGCATCCCAACCGATGCTCTCCCGCTCTGGGTCCACCGCGCAATCCGCCGCGGCGGCTGGTTCGGCGCCGTTTTCGACGACGGCCGGCGCTACCCCGACGACTTCCCGCAGCAGACCTGCGCGGTCGGGGCGCCAGTGCCAGTCGCCGCCTCGGCAGCGAGGTTGTGATGGGTCGCATCACCCTCAACAAGCTTTCCGCGCGTCGCGTCCAGGCGTTGACCGAGCCGGGCCGGCATAGCGATGGCGGCGGTCTGTACCTGGTCGTCGATGAGAGCGGCGCCAAGCGCTGGGTCGTCTTTTACCGGTTCGGCGGCAAGCGCCGGGAGATGGGCCTCGGCAGCCTTCTGTCCGTCCCGCTCGCCCGCGCAAGGGAATGCGCGGCCGAGATCCGCGAGAAAGTAGCGGAGGGCCTGGACCCGATCGCCGAAAGGCGGGCGACGGTACCGGTGCCGACCAAGTTGACCACCTTCGGCGAGGTAGCGGACACCTTCATGGCAGACCGGGCCGGTCTCTGGCGGAACGACAAGCACAAACGCCAGTGGCGGCAGACGCTTGAAGTTCAGGCTGCAAGCCTGTGGGTCATGCCGGTCGCGGCCGTGGACACGAAAGCCGTCCTGGCCGTGCTGCGCCCGATCTGGTTCACCAAGGGCGAGACCGCGATGCGGCTTCGTGGCCGGATCGAGCGCGTGCTTGATGCGGCGCGAGCCATCGGCCTGAGGTCGGGTGACAACCCGGCGGAGTGGCGGGGCCACATCGAGGCGGTGTTGCCGCGCCCGAAGAAGCTCGCGCGCGGTCACCATGCGGCGCTGCCCTATGCCGACCTGCCGGGCTTCATGGTTGACCTTCGTCAGCGTCCGGCCGCCATGGCGCGTGCCTTGGAGTTGTTGATCCTCACCGCGGCGCGCTCTGGCGAGGTCCGGGGCATGACCTGGGGCGAAATCGATTTCGCCGACGCGGTCTGGACGGTACCGGTTGACCGCATGAAGGCGAAACGCGTCCATCGCGTTCCCCTCTGCCCCCGAGCAATCGAGATCCTGGCGTCCCGGCGCCTCGCCTACAGCGAACCTGGTGATCTCGTGTTCCCGACAGGGAAAGATACCGTGCATTCCGACATGGCTTTCACGGCCCTGCTGAAGCGCATGGAACGGGACGAGATTACCACACACGGGTTCCGCTCAACGTTCCGCGATTGGGCCGCGGATGAAACTAGCCATCCGCGCGAGGTCATCGAAGCAGCGCTGGCACACCTCGTTGGCGACGACACGGAACGCGCCTACCGGCGTGGTGATGCATTGCAGAAAAGGCGCGCCTTGATGGCGGATTGGGCGGCGTTCGCCCTCTCGGCCCAGCCACCGAGCAGCGCAGCCGGATCCCCTCCGCTGCACCCTCCCGACAGCGAACGCTCCAACGAAGACGGCTGACATCTGCTGCCCGTGGCATGCGCGGGCTCCAATCCATCTTGAGAGGTCAACATGACCGAAGTTGAACACTTGAACGGATCGTCGGCGCCGGGCGTCGTGCCTGAGTTCGCGCCGATCGCGGACGAGCTTGCGCCGGCCGGGAAAACCGTCCCCGCTTTTGCTGGGCCGGACGCCGAACTGCTGGCGCTGATTGCCGAGGCGAAGGTCGTTTTAGCGCATGACCGCATACTCTTTGACAAGCGAGACGCGCTCTGCGGTGCCGGCCGACACGACACGGCGTATCAGGCGGCTCATGACGCGTGGAGCGAGTCCTCCGATGCCCTCTGGGCGCTTTGGCCCAGGATCGCAGCCATGAAGGCCACGACGCCCCAGGGCTGGATGGCTAAGGCGTCCCTGGATCTCGAAACGCCAGAACAAGTTGGTGAGGCACGCGCGAACCTGGAAGAAGGCGACGTGGGTACGATGCTGACCAGCAGGTCACTCATCACGGATCTCGCCGAGGCATTCTTTAGCCAGCAGACTGTGAGCGTCGCACACCTTCCGGCTGCGGCGCTGGACGCACGCACCGTTGGCGGATGCCTGGGCCAAGCGCCGCGAGGTATTCGAGCGTTACGAGCGCGCCTCGGAAATCGAAGACCTGCATATAAAGTTCTATGCTGCACGCGGCTCGGCCCTGTGTCAGCTTTTCAAGCCCCGCGAAAGCGACTGGACCGGCAATGCCATGCTGGCGCGCAGGCTGCGCATCACCATGGATGGCTTCTACACCAAAAGGTCGATCGATCTGCTGCGGAAGGTGGCCGCGACGCCCTCCGCTCACCAGCCGCGCGCGAATGAGATCGTGTGGGCTTACGACGCCTACGGCACGCACTACCCCGAGCATGTGGCGGCAACCGCCGCTCTTGAGGCGGTCACCGCCGAGCTGCACGTGCTCGACGATGCTATCCGCGATATGCCGGCGCTGTCGCTCGAAGGCATCGGCATCAAAGCCAGTTGGGCCCTGACCCACACCGCGGAAGGCGAGCGCGATCTGTCCGAGATCCTGCGCCAGGTTGAAGCCTTTGCGCATCGGCATCGTGGGCCTGCGCGGAGGGCCGATGCCGTCAGCCGTGAGCGCGACGTCATGGGCGGCCTTCCGGCTGCGGATTGGGCGCTCCAGCACCTGTTCATGCGTTGGGCCGAAAGCGCGATTGATGTCAGGCAGCTCGAGGCTGAGGAGGAACAGGCGTTCCGCCAGCACGGTGGCGCGAGCGAGGCTTGGCAAAAGGCCGAAGCCTTGGCAACGGCGGAGAGTGTGCGCAACGAGGCGTTGCGGGTTGGAATCGTCGATATGCCGGCGGCGTCGCTGCAGGGCGTTCAGCTCAAAGCGCACGTCTACCAGTGGCTTTGCCAAACGGCTGAGGGCGGGATCGAGGACGGGCTCGCCGAGGCGCGGAAGGGAGGCCGGGCTGACGACGCCGTGCTGGCCTATGCGATCGCCCGAGACATGGCACGCCTCGGGCCGGCAGCCTGCCTAAGCGGTCCGCCTGAGGTGCGAGACGCATCCATAGCAATCAATCAGGAGCGCGCCGCATGAGCCCTCGTCTCATCAACTGGGCCGAGATCGCGGCCTACAACGCCGGTGTCGAGGCGGTCCTTGCCATCGCGGGCCGGGCCTCGTCAGCGATCTCGGCCACCACCAAGCGCCACGTCCACGAAAGCTTCGCCGTCGCGGCTCTGTCCGAATTGGTCGAAGCCGGCCGGGCGTTGCTGATCCCGGCGGAGTCGGCGACGTGACGGACCTGCCGATCACCGATGCGATCAGCGATCGCTATCTCGCCGGCATTGACCAAGCTGCTGCCGAGGGTCGCGGCATGGAGCACATGCTCGGCTACTTCCGAGAGGTCGCAGAGCACATGGCCGCGAATGCATTTCTCTGGTGCGATGCCGAGTCGGAGCGCGCGCTGAAGAAGGGCGAAACGGCAGAGCAGGTCTTATCGAGGATGACGAACTTCTGCGACGGCTTGCAGATGAAGGTGGTGTCGTGGGTGCGGGCGGCATTTGTGGGCATAGGATACCCGAATGCCGAGGCCATGATCGCCGAGTTTGAGGAGGCGACCGCGCGGGCCTTCAGCGCGCAGCTACAGCACCTATTCGGCGGTTCATTCGGCCCCGATCAAGGGAGACAACATTGAGCGCTCTTGCCACTCCCATCCATATCGGCGGCGTTGGCGTCGCAAACCTCCGCTTCTTCGCGCCGCCGGCCGGCACGCAGCAGTTTCCGTGGGTCGCGGTCGATGATTTGCACGCCTGCCTCGCCTTGCCGCGCGATCTGCGACGCGAGCTTAAATCGAAGCTCCGACACACGAAGTGGAAGGACGATACCCGCACGGTCGCGACCGCTGAGGGCATCGTCAACCTGGTGCCGCACTTCATGGCACAGGGCCTTATCGACTCTGTGCATGATGTTGGACACACGACGGAAGGTGCCCGGCATCAATACGATAGGGAGGGGACGCAAGCCTTCAAGCTGCTGACGAAGGGACTCAGTGCGGCCGAGGCGCTGGCCTACATGCAGGTAGCTTGGGAAGCGACGGGAGCGTCGGCATGAGCACGACAGCGAAAGCCCTGGCGACCACCGCCCACCAGCTGCTCAACGTCACCGACGTGCGGCAGCGCATCAAAGTCAGCGTGTCGACGCTCTATCGCTGGATGGACGCCGGCACGTTTCCGAAACCTCTGAAGCTTGGGGATGCCTGTGTCAGATGGCGCGAAGAAGACCTTGTGGCTTGGATCGCGAGCAAGACTTAGGTCGAATGTTTTGCATCAGACCTGGCCTAGCGAATGTCGCAGGGTGTGGCCTCTGGTCCATTGATTACGAACCATATTGGGCGATATAAGGCCAAGAACTTCGGCGATGGGGATGCGCTTGCCAAACCGAACGGCATCCGATTTGAGCACGCCCCCGGTGGTACCTCCTCCGGAGCGAGCGCCGAAAACCTTATCCAAAATGCAGTCTAATCCTAAAGGGGATTGGACCATTGAGGACATAAAGCGCGTCTGTGCGCACTTAGGCATGACCTGTACATCACCAACTCGCGGATCTCACCACAAGGTGTCCAGTCCTCTTTTGGAAGGGACGCTTACTGTTCCTGCTCATAGACCGATTAAGCCGCCCTACATCAAAAGTTTCCTGAGCCTCGTGCGGGTGCACATGGAAACCTCTTCGAAGGAGCGTACCGATGGCTGATTTGCTTTATCCGGTAATCGTTCGACCACTGAGCGATGAGGACGGTGGCGGCTTTCTGGCTCTCGCTGCGGACTTACAAGGATGCATGTCTGACGGAGCTACGCCCGCTGAGGCGATTGCGAATGTGCAGTGCGCGATCGAAGAGTGGTGCGACGAAGCCCGCCGGCTCGGCCGTGAAATTCCTGCACCCGGCACGAGTAGCCGAAAGAGCAAAGAGGGTCGCGAAGCGCTTTTCAAGCTGCTCGAAAAGCAGGACGAAATTTTGAAGCTCAAGGAAGGGCTCCTTGCTGCTCAAAACAAAGCTCTCGAAGAGCTGAGGCTGGAGATAGCTGCTTTGAAAGATCGTGAGAGCGATGCGGTGTCATACCACCGCTTAGCTATGGTTTCTGCCCCAAGCTGGTTATCTAGGCCTGTGATTGCGATCGAAACGGGTTGTGACGCGGACGATCTCATTCACCACTAAGTCAAAACTGACTTAGCTCTTTCCAGCATAAGGCCGCTGCGGGCCCTCGAGCCCCGCGCCCCCGTCGACGCCGCGCCGCCGGCCGTTAAGCAGGTTGGCGGCGGCCGGCCGTCCTTCCATGATGAGATCGGCCCACAGCAGCGCCAGTTCCCGCCGGCGCCGCGTGTGGGCCGCTCGGTTATAGGCGCTCTCGACTTTGTCCTTCGGGACGTGGGCCAGCATGAGGTCGATGATGGCGCGATCTGCGGGGAACCGCTCGTTCATCACGCTCGAGAAGGTGGCCCGCCAGCCGTGTGGGACGTGCCTGTGGTGATACCCGGCCCGGTTCAGCAAATACCCGATCGCGTTCTCCGACATCGTGCTGAGCGCGCTGCGTCCGTTCGGGAACACGAAGGGACCCTTGCCGGTCATGAGCCGGATGGCATCGATCGTTTCGATGGCCTGCGGCGACAGCGGAATCAGATGGTCCCGCTCCTCATCGTCCTTCAGGTGGACGCGCAGTTTCATCCGCGCCGCCGGTACCCGCCACACGGGCTCGGCCGGGTCGAGGTCCGCGAACTCGGTCCAGGGCGTGCCGATGATGACGCCTGGCCGCGCGGCCGTCAGCGCCAGCAGCCGTAGGGCCAGCTTGGTGACTGGATGGGCCGGCGTCGCCTCGGCATCGGCCAGGATCTGGCGCGCTTCGACCAGATCCGTGATGGCCGGCTGGCGGCCCTTGCGCAGCGGCGCCATGACGTCGCCAATCGAGGCCGCCGGGTCGGTCTCCGCCCGGCCGGTCGCGATCGCGTATTGGCTGATCGAGGAGATGCGCTGACGGATACGCCGCGCCGTCTCGCGCGAGCCGCGGCGCTCGACCTCGCGCACCAGCGCCAGCACCGCTGGCCCGGTCAGGCTGCGGATAGGCGCAGTGCCGATCCGGGGGAACACGTCGCGCGTCAGGCTGTCCAGCACATCAGTGGCGTGCTTCTCGGCCCATGCGGGCCGCTTCAAATCGTGCCATTCCTTGGCGATCACCTCGAAGGTCTCGCCCTGGTGCTGGCGCGCCGTCAGCTTGCGCAGCTTCTTGACGAAGCTTGGATCACGCCCGGCCTTGACGTCGGCCCGAGCCTCATCCCGCGCGGCTCGCGCGTCGGCCAGCGACACGTCGGGGTAGGCGCCGAGGGAGAGCAGCTTCTCCTTGCCGTGGATCTCATAGCGGTAGCGCCAGAGCTTGCCGCCGGCTGCCGAAACGAAGAGGTGCAGCCCGGCCGCGTCCGCGAGCTTGTAGGCCTTCTCGGCTGCCTTGGCCTTGCGCATCTGAACATCGGTCAGCATCCCGGTCTCCGATACCCGGGTTTCAGCGGCCCATACCCGGCCGAATACCCGCTTTTTCCCGCGATCCCACAGAACAGAATGGGAACCCTTGGGAAGACGAAACGCCGAACGCCAAGGGGCCGCAAGGGGTTTTAGAAACGCCTCGGAGTGGTTGGGAAGGGTCTATGGCGGAGACGGAGGGATTCGAACCCTCGATAGGGCTTTACAACCCTATAACGGTTTAGCAAACCGCCGCCTTCAGCCTCTCGGCCACATCTCCGCAGGAGCCGTGCCTGAGGCACGAGATCCGGCTCGCTTATGCCAAAGGCAGCCCGGATTGGCAAGACGTGATGCGGTCCGTCGGGTGATTGCGTTCAACCCGGCGGCACCGGTCGCCACGATGTCGCTTCGCAACAGCGGGCGACACCGTCTTGTTTGCCATGCAGCGACGAGCTGCACGCAAGCGCTGCGGCCTCAACCCTGGCCCGCGCCGGCACCGGCCGTGACGCTTGGAACATGGACGCCGGGTTTCAGGCCTCGATCTCCACGCTGGCCTTTTGGCGTCCCGTCAGCTTGTTGAGGGCCGCCACATAGGCGCGGGCGCAGGCCACCAGCGTGTCGGGATCGGCGCCGCGGGCGGTCGCGGAGCGGTTGTCGTGCTTCAGGCGGATCGATACCTCGGCCTGGGCGTCGCTGCCGCCCGTCACGGCGTGAATCTGGAACAGGTCGAGCTCGGCTTCATGCGGCACGATGGCCCGGATGGTGCCGAAGATCGCATCGACCGGGCCGTTGCCGACGCCCTGCCGGGTGTGGTGCACGCCGTCGACATCGAGCGTCAGGGTCGCGGTCTGGGCCAGGGTGCCGGCGATCACGGTGAGGGCCTGCAGCTTGATGCGGTCATGGCCCTGGCCGATCTCCTCGTCCACCAGCGCCACCAGATCCTCGTCGTATACATGGCGCTTCTTGTCGGCGAGGTCCTTGAAACGCTTGAAGGCGTCCTGCAGGGCGTTGTCGCCGAGCTCGTAACCGAGCTCCTTCAGCTTTTCCTTAAAGGCATGCCGGCCGGAATGCTTGCCCATCACCAGCGACGTCTTGCTCACGCCGACGCTTTCGGGCGTCATGATTTCGTAGGTCGAGGCGTTCTTCAGCATGCCGTCCTGGTGGATGCCGCTTTCATGCGCGAAGGCGTTGCGGCCGACGATCGCCTTGTTGAATTGTACCGGGAAGGCCGTGACGGCCGACACCTGCTTCGAGGCGCGCGTCAGCCAGGTGGCGTCGACGCCCGTGGTGTAGGGCAGGCTGTCCTGGCGCGTCTTCAGCGCCATCACGACCTCCTCCAGCGCCGCATTGCCGGCACGCTCGCCGATGCCGTTGATCGTGCACTCGATCTGCCGGGCGCCGCCCTCGAGGCCGGCGATGGAGTTCGCCACCGCCAGACCGAGGTCGTTGTGGCAGTGGACCGAGAAGACGGCCTTGTCGGCATTGGGAACGCGCTCGCGCACCTCACGGAACATCGCGCGGTATTCGTCCGGCAGGGCGTAACCGACGGTATCGGGCAGGTTGATGGTGGTGGCGCCAGCCTTGATGGCGGCATCGACGCAGCGGCACAGATAGTCGACCGGGGTGCGGGTCGCGTCCATGGCGGACCATTCGACATCGGCCACGAGGTCACGTGCCTGGGCAACCGTGCGGGTGATGATGGCCAGCACCTCGTCTTCCGTCTTGCGCATCTGGTGCGCCAGATGGATCGGCGAGGTGGACACGAAGGTGTGGATGCGCGGCTGGCGGGCATGCCGCACCGCTTGGCCGGCGCGAACGATATCGCCCTCGATGGCGCGGGCGAGGCCTGCCACGGTGGCGCGCTTGCACTGGCGGGCGATGGCGGACACGGCCTCGAAATCACCCTCGGAGGCGATCGGGAAGCCGGCCTCGATGATGTCGACCCCCATCTCGTCCAGCATGACGGCGGTGGCCAGCTTGTCCTCGAACGTCATGGTGGCGCCGGGGCATTGCTCGCCGTCGCGCAAGGTGGTGTCGAAGATGACGACGCGATCGGATTGTGACATGGGTTCACCTGATGTTCGATGGGCCGCGAGGGCCGGCTGACCTTGATGGGAGCACGATCCCCTGAGCGCCCAGGCCGAAGCCCAGCCGGCTCTCAGGGGCGGCTAAGAAGGAGGTCAGCGGGTCGTGCGAAAGCCGGCGCCAGGAGGGCGCCTCGTAGTATCGCAATCATGGTCGCGCTTGCCGCCACCGAAAAACCCTGTTCGCGCGGAAATCCGCTGTTGAAGACTAACCAAGATCGAGGCGGAGTTCAACAGCATCGCTAAGCGTCCTGGCTCACGGGCGTGGCGCCGCTCGACGAAAGCCCGAACAGCCTGCGCACCCAATTCAGGAAGGCGCCGTAGGGTCGTCCCAGGCCCAGCATGATGGCGGTCGCCCCGAAGATGCCGAACACCAGCCCCCGCCCCGAGGCGCCGCTGAGCGCGATGATGGCGGCGTAGATCGGGACCTGGAAGCTGACGAGGGCAAGGCTGTCCCACAGCAGCCTCGACCAACGGCCGGGGCCGGCGCGCCGCGTCATCCAGTCCCGCCAGATTCCGTAAGGGCGACCGACAGGCAGCATGAGGGCCGCTCCCAACAGCCGCGCATGCAGCACCTGGTTCCATGTCATGCCGGCCAGAAAGCGCTCGTTGAGAACCCCGGTCAGCGTGAAGAACAAGAGCAATGCCGTGGTATCGGCCATGATGGCACGGCGCATCGGCATGCTCTCCCTGCAATGATTGCCCGCCAGTGTGTCCTGCATGGCCTTCCCAGGCGCAAGCGACTTTGCTTACAAGGTCGGCCGATCGCCGGCGCTGAACCCGGCTCCGTTTCGAGGTGATGATGAGAGTCGCGGCCGTTCTTCTTCTTTTGGCGTCCACCGCCGTGCCGGCCCTGGCCCTCGACGTGGCCAGGCTTCCGGACAGCTGCAAGGCTTATCTCGACGCGAGCAAGGCGGACAAACCGAATTATGCGCAGCTGAGCGGCACCATGCAGAAGGCCCGCAAGGCCAACGACAATGCCAGCTTCTGTTCCGCCGCGAAGGCGCTCCTGGCCGTGGTGGTCGGCGAAAACGGGAGCATCGACCAATGTCTCGGCGATCTCGCGGTCGACAAGACCGCCACACCCGACACGGTGAGCCAGTTCGCCCAGGTGAAGGATTATTATCGAAAGATGGTCGCGGCCGCCAAGGATCCTGCCAACGACCACCTGCATTGCGGACTGGCGGACCAATAGGCGGAACGCAGCCGCCACGGCAGTGAGCCGCGTCCGCGCGGCCTAGGCTGCATCCGAGACGGCGGACCCTTCGTGCAGGTCGTTCCGGCGACACGCCGCCGGAGAGCCATCGCGCCGGGTAAGGTATCCGTCGATTATCGATTGGCATTCAAGGCGGAGGACCGCTTAGGGCACGAGTTCGACCTGCACGAAGGTCGCCCGGCTATTCGGCCGCGAAGCGCTCCAGATGCGCCGCGCCGAGATTGGCCTCGCCCAGGGGATCGTTCCAGCCGGTTTCCCAGCCGAGATCCGGCAGCACGATGGCGCGTGACCCCGACAAGCCGCTGCGCACCACGAAGTGGTTGCTCTTTTCGAGGTGCTTGATGCGGCTGCGCGCCCGCCCGGGGGCGTGCTGGCCGCAAAGCGCCGCCACGGTGGCGTCGCTCGGGCAGGGTGCCCCCGTCAGGGCCGCGCCGGCCATGATCAGGAAGGCGGCCTGCAGGTCTTCCGGGATGTCGCGGGCGAGGTCGACGGCCCGCTGCCAGTCGGCTTCTCCGGCCCGCTCGGGATCGAGGCCGGCCCGCGCCCCGGCGATCAGCAGCTTGAAGCCGGTCAACGGCAGGGGAGCGCCGCCGATGCGCTTGATGCGACAGCGGACGCAAAAATCCTGGTAGAGGATCGTTTCGGGCCGGAAATGGGCGCCGGTTTCCTGCAGGATGTCGTGGGTGATGGTCCGGTAGGCGAGGTCGCGCTCGGCCTCACCCATGGTGTCGGGCTCGGCCTCGGGCTCCGGCGCCGGACGGTTGCGGACGATCTCCTCCAGCAGCGCGTTCATCGACGGCGGTGGCGGCGCCGGGGTGCGGCGCTCCGCCATCGGGCGCGTCCCCACGGGGGTCGGGGCCAGGATCAGGCCGCGGGCTTCTTCGGTCGGCTGCTCGGGCAGGGGGGTCAAGGTCGGGGTGCCGCCGCGCGGCGCGGTCTCGACAGGCCCGACGCGGATCGGCAGCGGCCGGCGCGACAGCGCGGGCCCGAGGGCCACGAACTGGCCACGGCCGAGGTCGCGGAACATCTCGGCCTGGCGGCGCTCGAGCCCCAGCAGGTCGGCGGCCCGGGCCATGTCGATATCGAGAAAGGTGCGGCCCATCAGGAAGTTGGTCGCCTCGGCGGCGACGTTCTTGGCGAGCTTCGCCAGGCGCTGGGTGGCGATCACCCCGGCGAGGCCGCGCTTGCGGCCACGGCACATCAGGTTGGTCATGGCGCCGAGGGACAGCTTTCGCGCGTCCTCGGCCACGTCGCCGCCGACCGCGGGCGCAAACAATTGCGCCTCGTCGACCACCACGAGGGCCGGAAACCAATGGGCACGGTCGGCATCGAACAGGCCGTTGAGAAACAACGCCGCGGCGCGCATCTGTGCTTCGGCGTCGAGCGTGTCGAGGCTCAGCACCGCCGAGATGCGGTGCTGCCGGACCCGCCCGGCGATGGTCTCGAGGTCGGCCGCACTGCGATCGCCATCCACGACCACATGGCCGAAACGCTCGGCCAGCGTGACGAAATCGCCCTCGGGGTCGATGATGATCTGTTGCACGTGGGCGGCGCTCTGCTCGAGCAGGCGGCGCAACAGGTGCGACTTGCCGGACCCGGAGTTGCCCTGCACCAGCAGCCGGGTGGCCAGCAGTTCCTCGAGGTCGAGCATCGCCGGTGCCGGCACGGCGCCCGGTGGGGCCGTGATGCCCATGTCGATGTCGATTTTCATCGCGCCTCCTGCCAGCCGGCATCACAACCACGCGGGTGAAAACCCGGTCAATGCCGCCCGGGGGGTTATCCCCGCCCAACCGGAGCCCCGTGCGGGTTGCGCGTCGTTAAGGCGCCGGTGCCATGCTGCATCCGGATGGATCGGCGGCGGTGAAACCCACATGGCGGCAGGATGGATGAGCCGGGCTGGCCGGTGGGTTTCGCTGGCGTTCGGGCTGGTGGCGGCCTCGGGGTCGCTGGCGGCACCGCTGCCGCCCGTGCCGGACGTGCGCTTCGCTGGGCCGCCGACGCTGATGTTCGATCCGGCGCACGACGGCTGCGACGGCAACGATGTGCCGGATGCACCCGCCCGGGTGTTCCGTCGGGCCGACGGTGTGCTGGTGATGTTCGGCCTGCACTACACCAATCACCCGCTGATCGGCCCGAAACTCGATGGCTTGAAGATCGAGTGTCGCTCGGCCCTGCTGGCGCACGGCAATCCCGATCCGGCCGCCTACGACGATCGCAGCTGGATCGCCGCCACCTGGACGCGCGACGGCCGGGCGGTCGATGCCCTGGTGCATCACGAGTTCCAGGCCAATGAGCATCCCGGCCGCTGTCGCTTCCCCGGCTACATGCAGTGCTGGTTCAACACGGTGCTGGGCGTCCATTCGGCGGATGGGGGTAGGAGCTTCATCAAGGGTGACGCCCCGGTGGTGGCCTCGGCCCCGTTCCGGCAAGAGGTCGGGCAGGGACGCCATCGCGGGTTTTTCAACCCGTCGAACATCGTGTCGGACGGTTTGTTCTTCTATGCGCTGGCGTCCACCACGGGCTGGGATGGGCAGGAGGGCGGCGTCTGCTTGTTCCGCACCGACCGTCCCGATGTTCCTGGGTCCTGGCGGGCCTTCGACGGCACGGGGTTCACGGCGCGCTTCGGCGATCCCTACCGGGGCGCAGCGTCCCGCGACGCCCGATGCAGCACGATCGCGCCGTTTCCGGCGCCGGTCGGCAGTCTGGTGCGCCAGCGCGGCTCGGGGGTCTGGTTCGCGGTGTTCCAGGCCTCCGCCGATGCCAACCGCTTCCCGGTCGGGGGCTTCTATGTGGCGACATCCCGCGACCTGCTGCATTGGAGCGAGCCCCGTCTGCTGTTGGCGGGCGCCACCAATTACGACGATCCTTGCCGCGCCGGGGGACGCTTGCTGGCCTACCCGGCGCTGATCGACCCGGACGCCCGAGGCCGCAACTTCGATGATGTGGGACCACGCGCGACCTTGCTGTTCGCCAGCCTGCGGGTAGATGGGTGCACGATCACCAGCGACAGGACGCTGCTCGGCCGTCCGGTGGATCTGGCGATCCAGCGATAAAGACGTGTTTTGCCGGGCCGGCGGTGGAACGTGCCGTCGGGTTCGGACAAGGTCCGTGGTTCAGGCTTGCTGGGATGCAGCGCTTCTCCAGTCTTCCGACGATGTTGCGAACCCCCTCCCTTGCCGACCGCGTTCTCGGCTTTTGCGGAATGGCGATCATCGGCCTCGTGCTTCGGTCGGCGCGCCTGTGGTCCAAGCTGACCCGGGCGCCGTGGCGTGATGACTGACCCGCGGCTTTAAGCCTTGCCCCACCCTGGCGCCCGTGACACCAAAGCGGCGTACGGAGGGGTTGAGCAGGAATGTGCGGCATCGCCGGCATGAGCATGAAGCCGGATCGGCCCGTCGACCGCGCCGCCCTGGCCGCCATGGGGGCCGCCATCCGGCACCGTGGGCCGGACGGCTCGGGCGATTACATCCGAGACGCTGTCGGGTTCCGGCACGAGCGGCTCGCCATCATCGACCTGACGACGGGCGGCCAGCCGCTTTACGACGACGGGGGCCGCGCCCTCGTGGTCAATGGCGAGATCTACAACTACCGCGAGCTGAAGGCCGCCATGCCGGATGCGACCTGGCGAACCGGATCGGATTGCGAGCCGATCCTGGCGCTTTATGCTAGCCAGGGCCTCGGCTTCGTCGAGGCGCTGCGGGGCATGTACGCCTTGGCGCTGCATGATCCCGCGACCGGCCGGATGGTGCTGGCGCGCGACCCGTTCGGCATCAAGCAGCTTTATTACGCCGAGACCGCCGACGGCCTGGTGTTCGCTTCCGAGCCGCAGGCCCTGGTGGCGGCCGGTGCCGGCACGCGCAACCCCGTCACGGGCGGACCGCTCATCCGCCCTGAGGCCGTCTACCAGTCGTTGCAACTGCAGTTCACCACCGGCGCCGAAACCATCTTCGCCGGCGTCTGGCGGCTGCTGCCGGGCGAGATCCTGGTGGTCGAAGCCGGCACGATCGTCGAGCGTCGGCACGCAGCCCCCGTGCTGCCCGCCCTGCGACGCCCGATGGTCACGCCCTCGGCCCTGCGGGCGCTCGACGGCGTGCTCGAAGACACGGTGACGCTGCACCAGCGCAGTGACGTGCCTCATGGGCTGTTCCTGTCGAGCGGCATCGACAGCGCGGCGCTTCTCACCGCCATGGCACGACTGAACGACGAGCCGGTGCGGACCTACACGGCCGCTTTTCCGTCCACGGGCGTCCACGACGAGCGCGAAACCGCCCGGGCGCTGGCGGTGGCGGCCGGAGCGCGGCACACCGAGGTGCCGATCACGCCCGAGCTCTTCTGGGAGCGGCTGCCCGAGATCTGCGCCGCACTCGACGACCCGGTGTCGGATTATGCCGTGGTGCCGTTGTTTCTGCTGGCCGAACGCGCCGCCCGCGACGTGAAGGTCGTGTTGAGCGGCATCGGCGGCGACGAACTGCTGGCCGGCTATCGCCGCTATCGCCGCCAGATGCTGCCGCGCTGGCTCGGGGGGCGCTCCCGGCGCCCCAATGGCCCCTGCGACGGGCTCGACCTGTTCCGGCAGCCGCTGGCGGGCTGGCGGGACGGCATCGCGGCCGCCGAGGCCGCCATGGTCGGCACCGGTTACAACGCCCTGCAACGGGCGCAGGCAGTGGATTTCGTCGACTGGCTACCCCACAGCGTGCTTGTGGGCCTCGACCGTTGCTTGATGCATTTCGGCCTCGAGGGACGCACGCCCTTGCTGGATCGCGCCGTGGCAGACTTCGCCTTTCCGCTGCCGAACGGGCTGAAGCTCAAGCACGGTCAGGGCAAATACCTGCTGCGCCAATGGCTGGCCGACGCCAATCCGGTCGCTGAACCCTTCGCCAAGAAGCTCGGCTTCACGGTGCCGGTCGGCGAATGGATCGCGGCCCAAGGCCCGAAGCTCGGCCCGCTGGTGGCCAGGATGCCGGGCGTCGCCGCCCTGTGCCGGCCCGACACCGTCGCGGCCGTGTTCTCGGCCGACGGCAAGGCGCATCGGCTGCTTGCCTGGCGGTTGTTGTTCTTCGCCTTGTGGCACCGGGCCCATGTGGAACGGCAGCCGATGAGTGGCGGGACCCTGGCCTGCCTCGGCGGTTAGGCCAGCAAGACCCGGCGTCCCGGCGCATCCATCGAGGGTTCCGGAAGGGGCTCCTCACACCGGGGGGCATTCAGAAAGCCTAAACCCTGGCCGCGACTTGTTTCGGCTTGTCATAGCCTTTGATTGCTTGGCGACCCGATCCTTTACATGATGGCTGCAACGTCAGGCCGCTTGAGGCGGGTCGTCAGGGCGGGCGTGATCGCGCCGCGCGAGTCGCAACGGGTCACGTCATCTGGGGAGGTGGGGATGGTCGGACTCGTCGATGATCGATGGGCGGCGGGAGCGGCCGTCCGCCAGCGGCGCATTCATCCCTTGTTGACGGGCGGCTCGGTGGTCATGGCGATGGCCGGGCTGGTCGTCCTGGTGCATCGCGTGCTGATCTGGAATTTCGGCGACATGATGCTGCTGTGGTGCGGCCTGGCTGCCCTCGCAGCCACGGCGCTTTGGCGTCGCATGGCGCGATCGCCGACCGCGGCTGAGGAGGTCAGCAGCGTCGTGCTCGACATCGGTACGGTCCGTCGGCGGGACGCCACCCGACCGCAAAACGAGGCGCGGCGGCATCGCCGCTTCGTGCCGGCCCGGCGTACCACGATGCTGCACATGCGGGATGGGCGGCAGGTGCCGGCGCGGATCTTCGACATCTCGATCGCGGGCGTCGCCGTGGAAGCCCGACTGAACGAAGTCGACTTCCTGTCCGTGGCCCAGGTCGGCTCCCGCTTGGCGACCCCGATCCGCCAGACCAGGGGCGGCGCCGTCTTCGGCTTCGCCACCATGCTGGATCCGCAGCCTTTCGACGCGTCCTTCGTGCTATAGCCGATCGGATCGGCGGGGCCGTTCACCCCGCCGATCGGGGATGAAACCGGATGCTGGGGCGCGTCACAGGGCTTGCGATCTCCTTGATGCTGCTGGCGGGGACGACACCGACCCGCGCCGAAGACTTCGCCCTGGAGGCGCGGGCCGCCATGGTGACGGTGCAGCGGAAACCGACGCGGTCGTGGGCGGGCTTCGGCGTTTATCTCGGCGACGGCCTCGTGCTGACCGCCGCCCATGTGGCCGGCCAGAATCCGCTGATGCCGCCGCTGGTGCTGGTCGCAGGCCGCCCGGTGGATGTCACCGTGCTGAAGCTCGGCCGTTATCCGGACGACGATCTGGCGGTACTCCGTCTCGACGCGCCGGTGCCGGTCGAGCTCGCCCAGCGGCACGTCACGCTTTGCGAGGGCCCACCCCAGCCCGGCGAAGCCGTAATCGTGGCGACGCCCGACGGCGTTGCGACCTCGGCCGTGATCGCGCCCGACATCCTGCCGCCGGAGATGCGCGCTCGCTACGCGGCTTCGATCAAGGACGTGACCACCACCGGCAATTCCGGCTCGGGCGTGTTCGACGTTGGGCAGCGCTGCCTGCTCGGCATCATGTCGAGCAAGATCGAGCAGGAACTGCATGGCGTGGTGGATGGCCAGCCCGTGACCCGCAAGGTGGGCCTCGCCAAGCATTTCGTGCCGCCGGCCGACATAAAGGCCTTCCTGGTGGGCGTGCCGACGCGCTGAACCGAGCGTAACGCCTGGCCGCCCGATGGCGATCGTGGCTCGGTTGGAGCGCAGGGCGCGCCGGACAGCTTGCGTCCCGGCGCCGGGCCTCTAGGAGAGTGGGACGCTTTCCGAAGGCAAGACGCGCATGCAACAGGTTCAGCCCCCCGGGTCCCACCATATCGGCGGCCAATACCGCCAAGGCGGAGGCGAGGTGATCGAGAGCCTTTACCCGGCGACCGGTGCCGTCGTGGCCCGGGTGCAGGCGGCGGGACCGGACCTCGTCGACGAAGCCGTGGCGGCCGCGCGCGCGGCGCAACCCGGCTGGGCTGCGCTAGGCGGGGCGGCGCGCGGCCGCATTCTGCGACGGGCCGCCGACCTGCTGCGAGCCCGCAATCAGGAGCTGTCCGAGATCGAAACGATTGACACCGGCAAGCCCATCAGCGAGACCCTGGTGGCCGATGCGACATCCGGCGCCGATTGCCTCGAATATTTCGGTGGCATCGCGGCCGCGATTGCCGGGGAACACATCGATCTCGGCGGCTCTTTCGCCTACACGCGCCGCGAGCCGCTCGGGGTCGTGGGTGCCATCGGGGCCTGGAACTATCCGATCCAGATCGCCTGCTGGAAAGCGGCGCCGGCGCTCGCCTGCGGCAACACGATGGTGTTCAAACCGTCCGAGCTCACCCCCTTGTCGGCCCTGAAGCTGGCCGAGATCCTGCTCGAGGCCGGGGCGCCGTCCGGCGTCTTCAACGTGATCCAGGGCCGGGGCGACACCGGCCGCGCCCTGGTGGGGCACCCCGGCATCGACAAGGTGACGCTGACCGGCTCGGTCGGCACCGGCCGCGCCGTGATGGCCACCGCGGGGGCGGCCCTGAAGCCTGCCACGATGGAACTCGGGGGCAAGTCGCCGTTGATCGTCTTCGACGACGCCCACCTCGACAATGCGGTCGGCGGTGCGCTGCTCGGCA
The DNA here is from genome assembly GCF_033947565.1 of Lichenihabitans sp. Uapishka_5. NCBI lineage: Bacteria > Pseudomonadati > Pseudomonadota > Alphaproteobacteria > Hyphomicrobiales > Lichenihabitantaceae > Lichenihabitans > Lichenihabitans sp. Uapishka_5. Next base: position 16,607 of record NZ_JARPVX010000036.1, on the reverse strand, counting down.
ATTTTTATTCGGCGGGCCAGATCTGCTCGAACGGCACCCGGGTCTTCGTGCAGCGCGGCCTGCGCGATGCCTTCCTGGAGCGCCTGCTGGCCCGCACGACAGCCATCCGCATCGGCGATCCGCTCGACCCGGACACCTTGATGGGTCCGCTGGTTTCCGCCGCGCAGCGCGACAAGGTGCTGGCTGCGGTCACGAGCGGCCAAGCCGCAGGGGCCAAGCTCGTCACGGGTGGCGCAGCCCTGCGGCCACGCGGGTTCGAGGACGGCTTCTTCGTCGCGCCGGCGATCTTCAGCGAGGTCGATGATGCGATGCCGCTTGCGACGGACGAAATCTTCGGGCCGGTCCTGTCGGTGCTGTGTTTCGACGACGAGGACGAGGTGGTGGCCCGCGCCAATGCGACCGAGTTCGGGCTCGCGGCCGGCGTGTTCACCCGTGATCTCCAGCGCGGCCATCGGGTGGTGGCCCGCCTCGAGGCCGGCACCTGCTGGATCAACGCCTACAACCTGACCCCGGTCGAGGTGCCGTTCGGCGGCGTCAAGAGCTCGGGCTTCGGCCGCGAGAACTCGCGCGCCGCCATCGAACACTACACCCGGCTGAAGTCGGTCTATGTCGAGATGGGCGACGTATCGGCGCCCTACTGACGCATTGGCCCGATGACGGGCGCCGCGTCAGGTCGCGCGCGCCCCGGCCTTCACCAGTCCGAACAGATCCCGCCGGCCTTCCCGCAAGGCTGCCGTGACTGCCTGCAGGATGGCGGCCCGGTCGGCGTTGCCGCCGCCCCGGGTCGCTTCAGCCTCGACCCGCCGCGTCGCCTCGGCGATCAGCGCCCGGTCGTTGGTGGAGAAGTGGTCGTCGATCCCCATGACTAAACCCCCAGTGCCAGGCTCACCGCTCCAGCATCGCACGGTCAGCGCGATGCATCACCCATCATGCAACCTTAAGCCTAATCGGCAAGGCCGGATGTGCGTTCATTCGAACAACGGAATGATCGTCATGGCGGGCACGAGGACGATGCCTTTGTCGGTGATGCGGATGTCGGGGATCACCGACAAGGGGATCAGGTTGAATCCCATATAGGGCAGGGTGCAGCCGGCGCTGTCCCAGGCGGCCTTCAGGGCCTTCACCTCGTCGGCCACGGCCATGACGCGCTTGTCGGATAAGAGGCCCGCGATCGGCAGCGGCACCGATGCCGTGACGACGCCGCTTCGCACCACGCAGACGCCGCCGTTCATTGCCGCGACGGCGGCGAGCGCCACCTGCATGTCGGCCTCGCTCGAACCTGCCACGATGATGTTGTGACTGTCGTGGCCGACAGAGCTCGCCACCGCGCCGTCGCGCAATCCGAAGCCCTGCAACAGCCCATGCGCCACGGCGCCCCCGGCGCGGCCGTGCCGCTCCACCACGCTGACGAAACAGAGGTCGTGCGCGGCCAGCAGGGTAGGCCAGTCGGAGCCGGGCTCGAGTGCCAGCCGCTCGTGCGCGAGCGTGATCCCCGGCAGGGCGGTGCGGATGAGATTGGCCGTGCAGGCGTGTTGCGGCAGGGCGGGCGTCAGCGCCACGTGCTCCGGCAGCGTCACCGTCGTATAGGCGGCCGCGGGATAGCGGTAGCGTTGTTCGAGGGCCGCATCGAGCAGAGGCGTGACGCGCCGACGCTCCACCACAAGCGCGCCGCCATACCAGGTGCTCTGCGGTTTCCAGTTGTCGTCGAGCAACACCAGATCGGCGCGGCGACCGCCGCCGAGACCACCCACCTCGTTGTCCATGCCGAACCGCGTGGCGCCATGCAGCGAGCCGAGGCTCCAGGCGCGCTCCGGCGACAGGCCGGCCCGCATGGCTTCGCGCGCCACCCAGTCGAGGCCGAACTGCAGCAGGTCGTCGGCGTCCCGGTCGTCGGTGCAAAGCGCGATCCGCTTGGTCGAGGCGCCGAGCTCCGTCACGGCCTTGATGGCCTCGGGCAGGCTGTGCCAGGGCGTGGTGGGCGGCCCGCCCCGCAGAAAGATCCAGACGCCGGCATCGAGCAGGTCGTCGGCGATGTCGCGGTCGATCGCCTCGTGGGTGTCGGTGATGCCGCTTGCCGCATAGGCGGCCACGAAGTCGCGTCCGTAGATGTGGCCCGACACGGGCCGGCCGCGCGACAAGGCCGCCGCGATGATGGCGTGGCTGCGCTCGTCGCCCATCGTGACCGGCACGTAATCCATCTTTTCGCCCAGCGCGACGGCCTCGGGCCAGCGATCGAACAGGGCCGCGATCTTGTCGGCCGTCAGGTCGCCGCCCGCGGTTTCGAGCAGGGGCGAGGTGGCCGGTACGGTCGAGGGGACGGTGAGAAAGATCGACAGCGGCGCCATGCGGGCGTCTTCCAGCATGGCCTCGACGCCTGCCACATCCATCACGTTGCCGATTTCATGGCTGTCGCAGAAGATGGTCGTGGTGCCGTTCAGCAGCGCCGCCTCCGCATAAGCGCAGGCCGTCACCATGCTCGACTCGATGTGCAGGTGCGGATCGACGAGGCCCGGGGCCAGGATGCCGCCCCCGACGTCGTAGACGGGAGCGTCGCCCCGGCCGGCGCGGTGGCTGCCGGCGGGCTTCAGGGCTGCGACACGGCCCGACGCGATCCATACTTCCCGATCCGGCAGCAGGCGCTCGGTATAGCTCGACAGCACCCGTGCCCCCGTGATGACGAGGTCCGGGCTGGCTCGGCCCGCCGCCACATCGGCGAGCCTGCGGGTCACGCTGGCCAGGGGCGGCACGCTGAAACGTGTGGGTTGAGCCATGCGTCGTGGGTCTTTCCAGGCGAGGGAGTTGGCGAAGTCTGGCTGACGCAAGCTCCGCTCGTCAAATCGGGGCGACATGCCCGACAGGGCGGCACGGCGGTGTCAAACGCGCGTCATAGAGCGCGTTTATTAGGCTTAGATTTGGCTCGCCAAGTGTTGTGAGCCCGTGTGGCGCAGCCGCTGCCTATAGATAGTGGTATTTTTGCAGCAGTGGCAATCCACCCAAGGGACTGACGCTAAACGGCCTGTAATGTGACAGGTGTCTCAGCTATCCGTTTTTCGTCAGACATGAAGAGCCTCAGCAGAATGTTCGGGGCATGCCTGGAGCGAGACATGCATAGGGTGCAACCCAACAACAACGCCGCACAGGCAGTCCGCGCCACCGGTTCGGTTCGTCTTGTTTCCCGCTTGATCTCCGGCGTCGCGACATCGACGCTGGTTGCCGCCGCCACCCTGTGCGCCGCGCCGCAGGCTTTCGCACAAACGGCTTCGGTTCTTGCGCCGCAGGCAGCCCGGGCGCCCCGGCATGTGTCCACCCGCCGTGAGACTCATCCGGCGCGGGCGCCGGAATCTTCCTCGGGGCAGGTGACCAACGCCAATGCCACGGCCCCGACGGCAGGCATCTTCCCGTTTGTTCCGCCCTATTTCACCAAGCTCCCCGGCGCCGGCCTGTCGGTCGACACCAAGGGCATCAGCTACGCCACCGACAACAAGGACGTGCAGTTCCGTATCGGCGGTCGCTACCAGGAAGAATTCTCGGCGGCCAGCACCTCGCCTCGCCTCCGCAGCACCGCGACGACGCCGCTGGTCGGCGCCGATGGCATCGATTCGCGTCGCGCCTTCTTCGAAGCCTATCTGACGCTGAGCAATGGCGTTGCCGTCGCCCTGCAATACGACTTCGCCAATGCCACCCAGCCGATCCAGGACGCGGTGGTGTCGTATCACGCGCCGAACACCAACGTCATCTACACCATCGGTAACTTCAAGGAGCCATTCAGCCTCAACCAGCTGATCTCCGACAACAACACGCTGTTCACCGAACGCTCCGTGATGGACGGCCTGGTTCCGGGCCGTAACTTCGGTGGCGCGGTTTCGACCTACGGCGACAAGTGGACGGCCACCGGCGGCGTTTACGCCGGCAACGCCAACAACACGCTGACCGACAACGGCTTCGCCGGCACGGCGCGCGCCACCTACGCCCCCATCCTCGAAAAAACGCAGTTGCTGCACTTCGGTGTCGCGGGCTCGTACCGGTCGCTCGACCAGCTCGCCACCGCGTCGTTCAACAGCCGCCCGGAGGATTACCTCGAGCGCGCGCTGGTCAACACCGGCACGTTGCGCAATGCCGATGCGATCGAACGGGTCAACGGCGAAGCGCTCTACCAGTTCGCCAACGTCCGCCTGCAGGGCGAATACACCTTCGTGAACGTGACCAGCACCAACGGATCGAGCGACCGCTCCTTCCAGGGTGGCTACGTGGAAGGCGGTTGGGTCATCAACGGCGCCGGGCGTCCGTATCGCGTGTCGCAGCCCTACGGCTCGGAAGCGGCGGTGCTGCAGGGCGTCCAGGTGGAAGACGCCCAGCGCGTGTCGAACGGTGGCATCGGCGTCTTCGAACTCGGCCTGCGCTACAGCGCGCTCGACCTGAACAACGCCAACCGCGTCGCGGCGAGCCGCGTGACCGGCGGTTCCGAGCAGGACTTCACGGCAGGCCTCAACTGGTATCCCGACCGCAACATCCGCATGATGGCCGACTACGTGCACGGCTGGGTGTCGCCGGCCTCGACCATCACGGAAGTCTCGGCGGTCCGTAAGGAAGTCGAGAGCGACGCCTTCGTGGGCCGCATGCAGCTCTACTGGTAAGCCCGTCCAACCCATCGCTGACGAGAAAGGGCCGGGGGCGTACCCCGGCCCTTTTCATTGGCGGCGGCCTGGCTCAGGCGCGCGTCGCCACCAGGAAGATGCGCTCGAAGCCGAGCAGCCGCCCGCCATCGGCCCGAACCGGATAGGCTTTGTCGAGCTTGGATTCGTAGAGCGCCAGGAACGCGGATTGTTCATCGGCATCGAGCGGGTCGAGGAAGGGGCGCAGCCCGGTCGAGCGCAGCATGTCGAGGATCGCGGCCGCCGAGGGCAGCGGGTGATGATAGGTGGTGCGCCACACCTCGACGCTCACGGCCTCGGCGGCGAGGAGATCGTAATAGCGTTCGAGCAGAGGCAACACCGTGCGGGCCGCCGTGGCCGCCTGCAGGCGCGCCGCCCAGGGCCCCTCCTGCGCCACGGCCCGCATGGCCCGATGCGACGGCGCATCGAGGTTGTCGGGCATCTGCACCGCCAGGGTGCCACCCGGCGCCAGATGGCACAACAGGATGGGAAGCAGGCGCGCGTGGTCGGGAAGCCATTGCAGCACGGCATTGGCGAAAAGCACGTCCGGCGCGTTCTCCGGCTGCCAGGCGGCGAGGTCCTGCACCATGAAATCGCATTGCGGCAGTCGCTGTCGCGCGGTCGCCACCATGGCGGGCGAGCTGTCGAGGCCGACCACGCGGGCTTCGGGAAAGCGCCGCACCAGCAACTCGGTCGAATTGCCTGGCCCGCAACCAAGGTCGACCACCAGGGAGGCCGTCGCGTTCGGCACGCGCGACAGGAGATCGATGGCGGGCTGCGTCCGCTGCATCTCAAAGCGGCGGTAGCGGTCTGGGTCCCAGTCGGCTGGCTGTGGCATGGCGACCTCGCTGTTCAGGCCCACGACGTTTTCGGCCCGGGATGAGCGCTTGGTATCATGCCCTGGCGATCGGGGCTGCCCTCCGCAGGAAGCAAGCGTCTCAAGGACGCGACGGCAAGTGTTGCCGGCGCAGGATCGGCGAAGACGGGGGCGCCGCAGGCTCGTTCGCCCCTTCGAAGACGCGCAAGGCTGCTTGTTCCCAGGGGGATGCCGGCGGTATCGCCGGAGGCGGTGCCGCGTTGGGCCGCGCCTCCGGTTCGATGGACGGCGCCTTGGCGACGAGAGGCGTCATCTGGCGGATTATGCTTCTTGCTACCGCATGCGCCGGTCTGGTGGGATGCGCTGACAGGTGAACCGCAGGGGCAGATCGGAAACGCCGCGACACTACGACGGGGTGTCTCAGTCTCGACCTCCCCGTCGGTCTGACACGCCGTCCGGCAAGCGACGGTTCCGGATCGGGATCGGAGGGTGCCTCAGGCGCCCAGTCGAGCCACCAACGGCACAAAGAATTGCACGGCAGCTTTTCGCTGGAGCTCGCCCAACTTGTTTCCGCGTGCAACAGAACGGCAGCAATTAAAACGAAATATAAAAATAGCTTAGACATGAGTGTCGACATCCAGAATGACGATTTATTGTCATAGATCGTCGAAACCAAGATGTCATGTTTCTCTGGTCGCTGGACACGACTGGAGGAGTCACGCGCTTCTGTTCAGATCGGCCTTCCAACTGTCTTGTATGGAAAGGATATTGCGGCTTGCCGATCCTTTGCGTGCCGCAATAAAGATGTTGACGACCTTGGCGCGACCATCATCGCAGCCCCTCCGTCGACCCTCAGGCCCGCCGCCTCGATTTACGCTCGCCGGTGCTTTTTGGCGGCGCCGTGGTCTTGCCGGGGCGGTCCTGGCCGGTGCCGCGGGGGCCGCGCCGGGTCTTGCCGCCCACCACCGCGAAGCGCAGCGCGCCCGCGAAGGGCGCCGCCTCGACGAGCTTGACCTCCACCGTGTCGCCCAGCCGGAACACGGTGGCGGTGCGCGTCCCCACCATGGCGCGGCGGGCTTCCTCGAAGCGGAAATATTCGTCGCCGAGCGTCGAGGCCGGAATGAAGCCGTCGGCCCCCGTTTCGTCGAGCTTGACGAAGAGCCCCGACTTGGTGACGCCCGAGATGCGGCCCGAGAAGATGGCGCCGACGCGGTCGGCCAGAAAGGTGGCGATCAGGCGGTCGACCGTTTCCCGCTCGGCCGCCATGGCGCGCCGCTCGGCCGCCGAAATGCGGGTCGCCACCTCGGCGAGCTGGCCGGCCGTCATGTCGGCCAACCCGTCCGATCCGAGGTCGAGGGCGCGGATCAGGGCACGATGCACCACGAGGTCGGCATATCGGCGGATCGGCGAGGTGAAATGGGCGTAACGGCGCAGGTTGAGACCGAAATGGCCGTAATTGTCGGCCGCATATTCGGCCTGCGCCTGCGAGCGCAACACCACCTCGTTGACGAGGTGCTCGTGCTCGGTGTCCTTGACGCGCGCCAGGATGCCGTTGAACTGCGCCGGTCGCAGCGTCTGCCCTTTGGCCAGCTTGATGCCGATCGTGGCCAGAAACTCCGACAGCGCGCGCAGCTTCTCGAGCGTCGGCTCGTCGTGGACGCGGTAGATCAGTGGCTGCCCCTTGGCTTCGAGCGCCTCGGCGGCCGCCACATTGGCGAGGATCATGAATTCCTCGATCAGCCGATGGGCGTCGAGCCGTTGCGGCACGATCACCCGGTCGACGGTGCCCTCGGGCGTCAGCAGGATCTTGCGTTCCGGCAGGTCGAGGTCGAGCGGGCCGCGCTCGGCCTTCGCCTGTGTCGTGGCCCGGTAGGCGGCCCAGAGCGGGCGCAGCACCGGCTCGAGCAGCGGCGCCGTTGTGGCGTCCGGCTGGCCGTCGATGGCGGCCTGGGCCTGCGCATAGGCGAGTTTCGCATGCGAGCGCATCAGGATGCGGTGAAAACTGTGCCGCCGCTTGCGCCCGTCGGCGCCCAGCACCAGGCGCACCGCCAGGGCAGGGCGGTCCACGTCGGCCCGCAACGAGCCGAGGTCGGTCGAGATGCGCTCGGGCAGCATCGGCACGACGCCGTCCGGGAAATACACCGAGTTGCCGCGCACAAGCGCTTCGCGGTCGAGCGCCGTGCCGGGCCGCACCAAAGACGCCACATCGGCGATCGCCACGCTCACCACGAAGCCGCCCGGGTTGTCTTCGGCGGTGTCCGGCACCGCATGGACGGCGTCGTCGTGGTCCTTGGCGTCGGGTGGATCGATGGTGACGAGCGGCAGGGCGCGCCAGTCCTCCCGTCCCGCCAGGCCGGGCGCCACGACAGCTTCCGCCTCGGCAAGCGTGTCGGGCCGGAAGATCGCCGGAATGTCATGCGTTTCGATGGCGATGCGGCTGATGGCCTTTTCGGTGTTCAGCGTGCCGAGACGCTCCACCACACGAACGAGCTGCAGCCCATAGCCGGTGCCGCGTCCGATCGGCTCGACCGCCACGAGGTCGCCATCCTGGGCGCCGCCGTCGCCCTCCGGAGCGACGCCCCATTCCTGCGCGGCCGCCTTCTTGTCCACGGGGCTGACCCGTGGTCCGACATCGCCGCGGTCGTGAAAGACGCCGAGCATGCGGGCGCGGCTCTTCGTCAGGATCTTGACCACGCGGCCGATCGCATGGGTGTCGTCGGGATCGGGCGCCGGCGCGATGCGGATCAGCACGCGGTTGCCGACCCCCGGCACCGGGGCGCCCGGCTTCGGCTTGCGCGGCACCTCGATCAAGATGCGCGGTGCGGCGCCGAGCTCGGCCGTGTCCCAATCGTTCGGCACGGCCACGAGTTCGCCGTCACGGTCGCGCGACGTGATCTCGGCGACGATCACCGGCGGCATGGCGCCGGACGGTCGCAGGTGCTTGCGCCGCTTGGTCACCGTGCCTTCGCGCTCGAGCTCCCGCAGCATCCGCTTCAACTCGGACCGGTCGGCGCCCTTGACCCCGAAGGCCCGCGCGATCTCGCGTTTTCCGAGCACGGCCGGTTTGCGCCCGAGGTCCTTCGCTTCGGCGGCGTTGCGCGCCATCAGGGCCAGGATCTCGTCTTTGGTCGGAAGAGGCGGTACGTCTGACATGGCACGCACTATAGGCGGTGTGCCGCCCCGTTGCGAGCCGGACCCCGCTAAGCCGATGAACAACCTCGATCTCGCGACGCAATACCGCGCCTATCTCGATTGCCTCAACGCCCGCGACTGGGATGCGCTGGCGCGCTTCGTCCACGCGGACGTGCAGCACAACGGGCGGGCTTTCGGGGTGGCGGGCTACCGGGCGATGCTGGAACAGGACGTGCGGGACATCCCCGACCTGCGGTTCACCATCGGCTTGCTGGCCTGCGATCCGCCTGTGGTGTCGGCCCGCCTGCTGTTCGATTGCAGGCCCGCGGGCCATTTCCTCGGGTTGCCGGTGCAGGGGCGGCGGGTCACTTTCGCCGAGAACGTGATGTACGAGTTCGTCGACCGCTTGATCGTCCGGGTGTGGTCGGTGGTCGACCGGGCCGCGATCGCGGCGCAGCTGAGCGCCGACACAGCCAGGGTCGAGCCCGAGCCGTAGCCGCAGCGCTAGAACCCGCGCACCGCCACGGCCCCGAGGACGATCAGCGCGGTTGCGGCGAGCCGGGCCGGAATGATGCCTTCCTTCAGAACCACGATCGACAAGGCCGTGGCGAACAGGATCGAAGTCTCCCGCAACGACGCCACAACGGCGACAGGCGCGCGTGCCATGGCCCAGAGGGCGATGCCGTAGGACACAAAGGAGGCAAGCCCGCCGAAGGCCATGATGCGCCAGCGTCGCAACGCCTGATCCACGAAGGCGCGCCCGCGCCGCAGAACCGTCCAGCCGACCAAGGGCACGGCCGTCAGCGCAAAGGTCGTGAAAGCATAGGACAGCGGGGCCCCCGACTGCCGCACCCCGATGCCGTCGATCACCGTGTAGGTGGCGATCAGCGCAGCCGTGCCGAGCGCCAGGGCCGGCGCCTTCCAGGCACGCTTCAGGGCCGATCCGCTCCCGATGAAGCTCATCGCCACGACGCCGCCGGAGATCAGCCCCACCCCGCACCAGCGGCCGAGGCTCAAGGGTTCACCGATCAGGGGTCCGCTGACGAGCGCCACCAGCAATGGCGCCGTGCCGCGCATCATCGGATAGGCTTGGCCGAAATCCCCCGCCTCATAGGCGGCGGCCAGGAGCGTGATGTAGCCCACCTGCGCCGCGACCGAGGCGGCGATGAAGGGCCAACTCGCCGCCGCAGGGGGCGGCAGCACCAGCAATCCGATGGCGCCCAGCACCCCGCACCCCAGGCACAACAGCACGGAGGCCAGGAACCGGTCGTCACCGCGTTTGACGAACAGGTTCCAGGACGCGTTGCAGAGCGCGCCAAACAACACGGCGGCCACAATCGGCAGCGGAATGCTCACGGCCGGCGACCGGTCCCGTTTTCCGGCGCCTCGTCCGTCAGGACGCGGCCGCTTTCTTGCGGGCGGGCGCCTTTGCGGCCGCGGCCTTCGGAGCCGCGGCTTTGGTGGTCTTCGCGGCTGCGGCTTTGGTGGCCGTCGCTTTGGCTGTCGCGGCCTTGGACGCCGTCGCCTTGGGTTTCGCGGCAGTTTTCGTGGCCGGCTTGGCCTTGGCGGAGGCGCGTCCCTTGCTGGCGCTGCGGCCCGATGGGGCCATCGCGGCCCTGGCCTCGATCAAGCGAAGCGCCTCGTCGAGCGTCACGGTGTCGGGTGTCGTGCCTTTCGGCAGGGTGGCGTTCACCTTGCCCCAATTGACGTAGGGGCCGAAACGCCCGTCGCGCACCGTCACGGAACCACCTTCCGGGTGGTCGCCGATGGCGCGCCCGGCCGGCGCCGCGCCGCGGCCGCGACGTTCGCCCGTGCCGGTTTCCTTGCCGACGATGAGGTCGATGGCGCGGTTGCCGCCGATCTCCAGCACGTCGTCGTCGTTGCCGAGGTTGGCGTAGGTCTTGCCGTGTTGGACGTAGGGTCCGTATTTGCCGATGCCGGCCAGGATCGGCTCACCGGTCGTCGGGTGCTTGGCGATCTCGCGCGGAAGGGCCAGCAGCGCTAGGGCCTTGTCGAGGTCGATCGATGCCAGGGTGACGCCCTTGGGCAGCGACGAGCGCTTCGGCTTCTCGCCCTCGCCGAGCTGGATATAGGTGCCGAAGCGGCCGTCGCGCGCCGTTACCTCGAGGCCGCTGACCGGATCGGTGCCGAGCGTACGCTGGCCGGGCTTCTCGCCCTCGGTGCCCCCTTCGCCGTCGCCGGTTGCCGACAGCGTGCGGGTGAAGCGGCATTCGGGATAGTTCGAGCAGCCCACGAAGGCGCCGAACTTGCCGACCTTCAGCGACAACTGGCCCTGGTTGCAGGCCGGGCAGGTGCGCGGGTCGAGCCCGTCGGCGCGCGGCGGGAAAATGGCCGGGCCGAGCAGCTCGTTCAAATTGTCCAGCACCTCGGTGGTGCGCAGCTCCTTGGTGCCGCCGACGGCCGCGGAAAAGTCCTCCCAGAAGGCCCGCAGCACCGTGCGCCAATCGATCTCGCTGTTCGACACCTTGTCGAGCTGCTCCTCGAGCCCGGCGGTGAAATCGTAATCGACCCACTTGGTGAAGAAGGATTCGAGAAAGGCCGTGACGAGACGGCCCTTGTCCTCTGGGATGAGCTTCTTCTTGTCGAGGCGCACGTATTCGCGATCCCGCAAGGTCGCGAGCGTCGACGAATAGGTGGACGGGCGGCCGATGCCGAGCTCTTCCATCCGCTTGATGAGCGAGTCCTCCGAGAACCGCGGCGGCGGCTCGGTGAAGTGCTGGTCGGCGTCGATCTTGTCCTTGGCCAGCGTGTCGCCGCGCGCCATGGCGGGCAGGCGGCCGCCTTCCTCGGCTTCGGCCTCGTCGTCCTCGATCTCGACTCCGTAAAGCGTCAGGAAGCCGTCGAATCGCACCACCTGCCCTGTGGCCCGCAGATCGAGCTTGCGTGCACCGGCCTCGGCCAGGATGTCGACCGTGGTGCGCTCAAGCTCAGCCGATTCCATCTGGCTCGCCACCGTGCGCTTCCAGATCAGCTCATAGAGCTTGGCCTGCTCGGCATCGAGAAAGCGGGCCATGTCCTTCGGCAGGCGGGAAAAGTCGGTCGGGCGGATCGCCTCGTGGGCTTCCTGAGCGTTCTTGGCCTTGACGGTGTATTTGCGCGGCACCTTGGGCAGGTAGCGGTCACCGAACTGGACACCGATCTGCTTACGGACGCCCGTGATGGCTTCCGGCGCCATATCGATACCGTCGGTCCGCATATAGGTGATGAGGCCCACCGTTTCGCCGCCGATCGAGATGCCTTCGTAAAGCTTCTGCGCTACCTGCATGGTGCGGGCCGGCGACAGGCCGAGCTTGCGGGAAGCGTCCTGCTGCAGCGTCGAGGTGCGGAACGGCGGGTAGGGGTGGCGCTTGGCGGGCTTCGCCTCGACGCTGACGACGCCGAACTTGGCCTCGTCCAGCGCCGACCGGAACGCCATGGCCTCGGCCTCGGTGCCGACATCGAGCCGGGTGATCTTCTTGCCGTCAGCGCCGACCAGCCGCGCCAGGAAACCCTGGCCCTTGGCGGTTTTCAACTGGGCCGCGATGGACCAATATTCCCGCGGCTTGAAGGCCTCGATCTCGCGCTCGCGGTCGCACACGAGCCGCAGCGTCACCGATTGCACGCGGCCGGCCGAGCGTGAGCCCGGCAGCTTGCGCCACAACACCGGCGACAGGTTGAAGCCAACCAGGTAGTCGAGCGCCCGGCGGGCCAGATAGGCGTCCACCAACGCCTGGTCGACGGGGCGCGGGTGCAGCATCGCTTCCCGGATCGCCGATTTAGTGATGGCGTTGAAGACGACGCGCTCGACCGGCTTGTCCTTGATGAGCTTCTTCGCCTTCAACACCTCCAGCACGTGCCAGGAGATGGCCTCGCCTTCGCGGTCCGGATCGGTCGCGAGGATGATCTTTGAGGCCAGCTTGGCGGCACGGCCGATCTCGGACAGGCGCTTGCCGCCCCGGTCGTCGGCTTCCCAGACCATCGCGAAATCCTGGTCGGGATCGACGGAGCCGTCTTTGGCCGGCAGGTCGCGGACATGGCCGAAGGAGGCCATCACCTCGTAGTCCTTGCCGAGATACCCGTTGATGGTCTTCGCCTTGGCCGGAGACTCGACAATGACGAGATTCATGCAGCTGCAATCCTTCCGGGCGCGAAAATGGGAGCGGCCCGGCTCCCCGAAGCGGCGCGGACCATGGCCATGCCGCCGAGTCCCGTCAAATGGGATGCGGGATGCGGCACGGAAAGAGGGACACCTGAGGCAAGCGCACAACGGTTGCGGACGGAGGCGCTGAGCGCGGCCGGGCGTGTCCGCTCAGCGGACCAGGAATCCGCGCCCTACGGAATCTGTCTCGTCCAGCACCCAATTGGCTGTTCCCAGAAACCCGGCCGTGCCGGCGATCTCGGGGATCACGGCCGGTCGGCCATGGAAGGTGGTGCGCTCGAGGACTCGCGCCGACATCGTTGTGCCGATGAGGGATTCGTTGATCCAGCGTTCCCGGTCGTCGATCAGGCCGCGGGCCGCCAGGATGGCGGTTCGCCCTGCCGTTCCCGAACCGGTGGGCGACCGATCGACCTGGCGATCCGCGAAGACGCAACAATTCGACTGACGTGCTCCCGGAACGGTCGGTGTCCCCTCGATGATGGTGCCGTAGATGTGATTCAGCTCTGGGATCTCGTCGTGCACCACGGGATGGGCGAGGTTCGCGGCCCGCTTGACCTCGTTCCCGAACCGAATCAGCGCGTCTACATTGCCGGGCGAAACCTCCAGGCCGTGCGGGCGGCCGTCGACATAGAAATAGAAGGCGCCGCCAAATGCGATATCCCCCTTGACGCGGCCGAAACGCGGCGTGTCGACCTCGGCGTCGGCCTTCCACACGAAGGATGCGACGTTGACGAAGCTGACCTCGCCGACGCGCCTGCCGTCCCAGGCCACGGCAGCCTCGATGCGCCCGCAGGGCGCGTCGATCACCACGCGGGTCGATTGCGTGTGGCGCTCGACCCAGCCGAGCAGCACCGCCGCGGTGGCGAGCGCGATCACCCCATGGCCGCAATGGTCGCTGTAGCCCTCGTTATGGGCGAAGATCACCCCGAAATGGGCGTCCACCGAGACCGGTGCCGTGAGAAAGCCGAGGTACATGTCGGCATGTCCGCGCGGCTCGAGCGTCAGGCCGCGCCGGATGTCGTCGGCATGCTGCAGCAACCAGGCGCGCCGCGCCACGATCGTCGCGCCCGGAAGCACCGGCACCCCGCTCGTCACGATGCGGAACGGCTCGCCGCCCGTGTGCATCTCGACGGTCGATACCATACGGTCAAAGCTCATGGCGATGCGCGTCCTCGATCCCCGGCAGGGTGACTGGGCCTAGGCCGCGCTGCGGCCCCCGCCCTTGCGGCTCGGGCGCCAGCCTTATAGAGGGCACAACTATGTCCGCCATTCCGGTTTTCCCCCATCGCCACCTGCTCGGGATCGAGGGGCTGTCGGCCCTGGACCTCACCGGCCTGCTGGACCTGGCCAATGAGGCGGTCGAGTTGTCCCGGCAGGTCGAGAAGAAGCGGGCCACCTTGCGGGGCCGTACGCAGATCAACCTGTTCTTCGAGGCCTCGACCCGCACCCAGTCGTCCTTCGAGATCGCCGGCAAGCGACTTGGCGCCGATGTGATGAATATGTCGGTCGCCTCGTCGTCGATCAAGAAGGGCGAAACCCTCATCGACACGGCCGCGACCCTCAACGCCATGCACCCGGACATCATCGTGGTGCGCCACAACCAAGCGGGCGCCGTTCACCTGCTGGCCCGCAAGGTCGGCTGCGCGGTCGTCAACGCCGGCGACGGCGCCCATGAACACCCGACCCAGGCGTTGCTCGACGCCCTGACGATCCGCCGCAACAAGGGGCGGATCGAGGGGCTGATCGTGGTCATCTGCGGCGACATCCTGCATTCGCGGGTGGCGCGGTCGAACATCCTGTCGCTGGCCGCCCTCGGGGCGCGGGTGCGGGTGTGCGGGCCGTCGACGCTGCTTCCGACCGGCATCGAACGTATGGGCGTCGAGGTTTATCGCGACATGGCCCAGGCGCTGCGCGACGCCGACATCGTGATGATGCTGCGGCTGCAGCGCGAGCGCATGAACGGCGGCTTCGTGCCCTCGACGCGGGAATATTTCCGCTTCTTCGGCCTCGACGAAGCCAAGCTGAAGCTCGCCAAGCCGGATGCGCTGGTGATGCATCCGGGTCCGATGAACCGTGGCGTCGAGATTGACACGCTGGTGGCCGACGGCGCGCAGTCGCTGATCCAGGAACAGGTCGAGATGGGTGTCGCGGTCCGCATGGCGGTGCTGGAAGCCTTGGCGCGCCACATGCCGAATGGGGGTTCCGCATGAGCGTCGTGAGCTTGCCGCCATCCACAGCCTTGGCGCTGGTCAATGCCCGGTTGATCGACCCCGTCCGGCAAAGCGAGGCGTGGGGCGGCGTTCTTGTCCGCGATGGGCACATCGCCGCCTTGGGGCCGGACGTCACGGCCGCGACCGTGCCGGCCGGCACCGAGCTGATCGATTGCACCGGCGATTGCGTGTCGCCCGGTTTCGTCGACCTGCGCGCCTTTGTGGGCGAGCCCGGCGCCGAACACCGCGAAACCATTGCCACGGCTTCGGCCGCGGCTGCGGCGGGCGGCGTCACGACGCTGCTGGCCATGCCCAATACCGAGCCGGCCATCGACGATCCGGCGGTGGTGGATTTCCTGCTCCGCCGCGCCCGCGACACGGGGGTGGTCAAGCTGCTGACGGCCGCGACCCTCACGCGCCGGGCGGAAGGACGCGAACTGTCCGAGATCGGGTTGCTGCTCGGGGCCGGGGCGATAGCGTTCACGGACGGGCTGCATTCGGTCGCCGATGCCCGCACGATGCGGCGCGCCCTGACCTATGCCCGCGACTTCGGCGCCCTGGTGATGCAGTTCTGCGAAGATCGCAGCCTCGCCGAGGGCGGCGTGATGAACGAAGGCGAATTCGCGAGCCGGCTCGGGCTGCCCGGTATCCCGCCCGAGGCCGAGGCCATCGTGCTCGAACGCGACCTGCGGCTCGTGGCTCTCACGGGGGCCCGCTATCACGCCGCGGTGGTGAGCTCCGCCCAGTCGGTGGCGCTGATCGCCCGGGCCAAGCGCGACGGCCTGCCGGTGACCTGCTCGACCACGATCAACCACCTCACCCTCAACGAAGGCGACATCGGCGATTACCGCACCTTCCTGAAGCTGTCGCCGCCGCTGCGTGGAGAGGACGAGCGCCAAGCCCTGGTGGCCGGTGTTGCGGACGGCACGATCGACACCATCGTGTCCGATCACCATCCGCAGGACGTCGAAACGAAGCGGCTGCCCTTCGCGGAAGCCGCGCCCGGGGCCGTCGGGCTGGAAACCCTGCTGGCTGCCGGCCTGCGCCTCGTGCACGCCGGCAACTTGTCATTGCCGGCGTTGATCGCGGCTTTGACCTGCAAGCCAGCCGGGATCCTGGGCGTGCCGCAGGGCCGCCTCGCCATCGGGGCGCCTGCTGATCTCGTGCGTTTCGACCCCGATGAGCCGTTCGTGCTGGCGGCCGACAGCTTGCGGTCGCGTTGCCGCAACACGCCGTTCGAGGGTGCGCGCCTCGAAGGGCGCGTCAAGCTGACGTTGGTGGACGGGCGCCACGTCTACGCCGCCTGACGCAGGGCCGGGTGTCATCGTTTGGTAACACGCCCTCCCAAACCCGATGCAAGCTCGCATTTGTTATGGTCCGCTGGTTTCGCCTGCTCCTAAGCTTGCCGAAGAAAGTCGAAACCAAGGTCGGATTCGCAGCTGTCGGTCGCATTGCGGCATGACGGTCGACGTAACCGACCGGCACGGACGATCAGCGAGGTGGAGCGCCCGCAGATCGTCCGTAGAGTCGGTTCGAACCGACCAGGGCGGCGGGGGAAAACATGGACAAATCCTGGATGGTGGCGACGCTGGCGACCTGTCTCGTCGCCTGCGGTGGGTTGGACGGCGCGGCGGCGC
>NZ_JARPVX010000035.1:0-36576 GCF_033947565.1 Lichenihabitans sp. Uapishka_5 | reverse complement strand
CGGGGATCGCCCGGGCCATGTACATCGCGCAACTCGTCGATGAGGGAACGCTGCGGGCTTGGATCGTCAGCCTCGGCCGGCGCAACAGCGCCGAGCGTGCAGCGCATCTGATGCTCGAGCTTTACGCCCGGGCGGTTCGTGCCGGGGTCGCCAGCCACGACGAGATGGAACTGCCCTTGTCCCAGGCGGTGCTGGCGGATGCGCTCGGCATGACGCCCGTGCACGTCAACCGGACGCTTCAGGAGCTCCGCCGATCGGGTGCGATCGAGCTGCGCCGCGGTGTGTTGCGTATTCAAAATCCGGCGGCGCTGACCAACTTCTCAGGCTTCGACGAGAACTACCTGCACCGGCGTTTGCGAAAGCCTGGATAGATCAAGAAATCTGCCAAACATTGATCCTGTATAATGTTCACAGGCACTATCGGACTACAAGGAGCCATCGTCAGCATATCGCTCCGAGGCGCTGACGGCTGCGGGCTCTGGCTTGCGCCTCCTGGTGAGGTCAGATCATGCCATTCCTATTCGTCCATCTCCGCAACTCGGAGTATTGCGCTCGCGACGAGGGCGCCGAGTTCGACACCCCCGAGGCCGCGCTCGCATTTGGCGTCAAAGGTGCGGTTGCCCTAGCCTCCGAGGAGATCGGCAAAGGCCGCCAAGGCACGGCCATTGTGGTCAACATTGAGCAGGAGGACGGAACGCGCCTGCTCACCTCCGCGGTGGCCGTCTCCGTTTCGCCTCTGATGGCTGTGGAGCCAGATTTGCGCGACAAGCCATAGGCTTGTGCTGCACTTTTTCGGCATGCCCTCGGAAACCTATGGTGCGGGGTTACCCGCCTGCTCGGCGGCAGCCAGCGTTAACAGGTGCATCTTGAACGCCGCGAAGGCGGCGTTCTTTGCCTGCTCGACAACTTGGTGTTTGATGTGCGGAGCGTGATCCATGTCTTCCATGGCGCCGGTGATGATCCTGTCGAGCCGAGCAAGGACAAGCTCGTAGATCCCCTCCTTGAGCTCCTTGTCATGGTGACGAACGGGAGCAGCAAGGACCCAGGCGAGATTGGCCAGGGTCTGCCCTGCAAGTTGCAATCCCGCGGTGAAGAGTTCGCCACCTTCCGCGGCTTGTTGCGCCAAGTGCCCGCGCTGGGTGCGCTCGGCTGCAAGATCGATGATGTTTTGCATGAATTCGGGCTCACTCAATCGGTGGATCGAGCCGAAGTGCAAGGCTCGGGCGCACCGTGATGGCGCGCCCGGGCGTGCTCAGAATTCCTGCCACTCGTCGGCACCGCCGGTGGCGACCGAAGCCCCGTTGGCGACCAGCTTCCGTGTCGGGGCGGCGCGCTGAGGCGCTGTTACTGCCTTGACGCTCGACCGAAGGGCAACCGGCGTCGGTTTCGCGATCGGCCGACGTGCCATACCGCCGGCGCTGCCGCCCTCGACCCTGAAGCGACCGACGAGATCGGCGAGTTCCTCAGTCTCCTGGGCCAGGCTCTTGCTGGCCGCTGTCGACTGCTCGACCATGGCGGCGTTCTGCTGCGTCACCTGATCCATCTGGTTGATGGCGGTGTTGACCTGGTCGAGACCCGTCGACTGCTCCTGGGCCGAGGCGGCGATGACGGTCACGACCGCATTGATCTCGGTCACCTGCACCATGATGCGCTGCAGGGATTTGCCAGTTTCGCCGACGAGTTCGACACCGCTGCCGACGTGCTGGGCCGAGGCCGCGATGAGCGCCTTGATCTCCTTGGCGGCTTCGGCCGAGCGCTGGGCCAGGGCCCGTACCTCCGAGGCCACCACAGCAAAGCCACGGCCCGCCTCGCCGGCCCGGGCCGCCTCGACGCCCGCATTCAAGGCAAGCAGGTTGGTCTGGAAGGCGATCTTGTCGATGACGCCGATGATCTGGCCGATCTGCTGCGACGAGGTCTCGATGCCAGCCATGGCCTCGACCGCACGGCCCACCACGAGGCTCGACTGCTCCGCGTCGCTCTTAGCCGTCGACACCACAACCCTGGCGTGGGTCGCGCCTTCTGCAGTCTTGCGCACCGTGGCGGTAATCTCGTCGAGGGCCGCTGCGGTTTCCTCAAGGCTCGCGGCCTGCTGCTCGGTGCGGCGCGACAGGTCGTCGGCCGCGGTCGAGATTTCGCGCGTGCCGACCCGGATGGCGGCGGTGTTGGCCGATACAGCCCGCATCGTGTTTTGCAGCTGCCCCATGGCGGCGTTGAAGTCCACTTTCAGCTTGTCGTATTCGGGCGCAAACTGATCGTGGATGCGATGCACGAGGTCGCCCTGGGCCAGCTTGGCCAGTCCCTCGGCGAGTGCCGTCACTACGTGCGCCTGTACCTTGGCGGACTCAGTCTGAGCCTTTTCACTAAGGTAGCGCTCCTCATCGGCACGGCGCCGTGCATGCATGGCATCAGCTTCGATACAGGTCTTCTCGATCGCAGCGCTTTTGAAGGTTTGAAGCGCAGCTGCCATTTGACCGATCTCGTCTGTGCGACTGACGGTCGGAACCTCGACCTGCAGGTTTCCTGATGCCAAATCGACCATAGTGGCAGTCATACGCGACAACGGTCGTGCCAAGGCTCTGGATAAGAACCATGCAATCACCGCCGAGACCACCAATGCGATCCCGAAACCGACGGCTTGGATCATGCGCAGTGCGGCAAGCGCGTCGTTTTCCACCCTATGATCCGCATCCGACCAGTCCGTGAAGACCCGTTTCAGGTCGGTCGCCTTGGTCTCAAAGGCTTGCCGAAGTGCGATCGATCGCTCGGATTTGATGAGAGCCAAGCTGTTCTGATGTCCCGCATCGTCGATAGGATTGGAGATGAGAACGTCGGTGACTTCGTGTTGCCAGCTTTTGAATGCCTCATTGAACCCATTGAGAAGAGCGAGGACGTCAGCAGACTTAGTGTAATCCACAGCGCGCTTACGAGCGGTCGCGATTGCATTGTCAAAGGCGGTTATATGAGCTTTGTAGGCTTCGATAAAGCGAGGTTCGTGCAACAGCAAATAGCCGCGCTCATCACCGATCGAGGTTGAAGCAGAGTCGAGTGCATTGTCGACCTCGTTGAGAAGTTTATTACTGACACTATTATTGACACTGCTTGTCGACGCGCTTCTGACTGCGAAGTAGACCATGCTATTTGTGATGGCTACGCTCATCATAACAAGGGTAAAACCAATAATAATCTTATTTGAGACTCTGATGTTTTTCATAGCAGCACCATAATGGCATCAGAATTTTATACGCTGAATTGTTAAATCGAATTGCAAACTCACAATTCAATTGGGATTGGTACGCGTTCGACGAGGGCCGCCTTGCGCAGTAGCGGGCGTGGCGCCGACCCTTATGGGCTTAAGGCTAGCCTAAAGGTCATCAGGTCGATGCGGGTCGAGGTTCTAGAGCTGTTGCCTTTCAATCTGGGTCGCATGCGTCGTAGCCGGCGGCAGCGATGTAGTTGCGGCACTCGTCGGGTTTGAGTCGAGTGAACGCGTTCCGGATCGCCGCCCACAGGTCCGGGACGGTGCGGGCCGCCGCTGTGCGCAGCAGGGCCTTCAGCTTGGCGAAGGCTTGTTCGATGGGGTTGAAGTCGGGGCTGTAGGCCGGAAGGTAGCGCAGGTGCGCTCCCGCCGCCTCGATCGCCTGCCGGACGCCGGCCACCTTGTGGGCGGCGAGGTTGTCCATCACCACCGTGTCGCCCGGTGCTAGCGCCGGCACCAGCATGTCGATGACGTAGGACAGGAAGCGTGCCCCGTTTGTGGCGCCGTCCATGAGGTGGACCGCGAAGGGACCGCTCGCCCGCAGGGCGGCTGTGACCGTGGTGGTCTTGTAGTGGCCGTGCGGCACCGCGATGCGGCAGCGCTCACCTCGCGGCGCCCGCCCGTAGCGCCGCTCCATGTTGGTGGCCGTCGCGGTCTCGTCGAGAAAGACGACACGCTCGGGGTCGAGATCGAGTTGCCCCTCGAACCACGCCTCGCGCGCCTCCATCACATCCGGACGACCTTGCTCGGCGGCGTGCAGATCCCTTTTTTACGGGTGATGCCGTGCCGCCGGAAGAAGCGCGACAGCCCGCTCAGGCTCGCCGTGGCCCCGTTTTCTTCCAGCGCGTCCTTCACCTCGCGCAGATAGATCGACGGCCGTGCCGCGTAGGCCTGCAGGATGGCAGCCGCATGCGCTTCGGTGCGATGCGAGTGCCGGTCGCCCCCCATCGGCTTGGCGGCGATCTTGCCCTCGGCCCGGAACCGAAAATGCCAGCGGATCGCGCTCGCCTTGGCGACCCCGAACCGCTCCGCCGCTTGCCCGCACGAGGCACCCGCCTCAATAGCGGCGATCACCCGCTCGCGCAGATCCAGCGATAAGGCTCGTGCCATCATGCCCTCCGTGGTCACGACATCATGGAATCACAGCGGCAGTCCGCCCGCTACCTCGGCCGACTCTGCTCGAAAGGCAGCGGCTCTAAGCGGGGTCGAGCGTCGGCGTCAGTGGTCGGACGACGAAAGGCCCGGATCGTTGAGAAGGCGCTTGTTCCGGGTGCGAAGGTGGCCGAGGTGGCCCGGCGCAATGCGGTGATCACCAGCGTTGTGTTCGGGTGGCGTCGCCTGGCGCGCAAGGGGCTGTTGAGACGGGGCGTACCAGCTGGTCGAATGCTTACGCCGCGACATCGCATACCAGGGCCGCAAGCCGTTGTTCGGCTGGCAGCAACTCGCTGCCGTGCGCGACATGCTCGGCCAGGGCACGGGGCCGGTGGCCATCAGCAAGGCTACGGGGATCTCGCACCAGGCCGTTTATCGGATCAAAGCCGACCCGGCCGCGGGTATGCTGATAAACTGGGGATGTAGGCAGACGGCCTGTCCCAATCGGTTGGCACAAGGCGTAGCGCTATAAAAACGTCAGGATAGCGCGCGCAGCCAACGCGAAAAGCGCCAGCACCCAAACGGCGCCGAACGCCAGCCCGCTTTTCACCAGCGCTACAGCAAACCTGGAACGCGCGAGACTATGCTCGCCTGGCCGCTTTGGCATAACACCCTCCAGCTTTCACGCGGCTCATCACGACACTGGCCCCCTGGCCTGACATGCCACCAGGAGCCGAGCTACCCTGAAGCAGGTCGGCTCGGGTCATCGTGACAGATCGCGATCGCACGACCGTGGCAGGCTGGAGCGTTCCCGGCAGGTCATAACTGAGTGGCCTCAAGCTAAATTATCCAAACCTGTGAAAGAAAGAGGCCGCTCCTTTCGGAGCGGCCCAAGTCTAGGGAGGAAATGCCCAAAATGGGCATCAGTGTCGTATCCAATCAGCTTTGGACTTTATATCATGAATGTTATATAAATCAGTTTCTTATGAATTAATTAACTAATTTGCATTTCATATCGCAGATTATATTATTCCACTCTGCCTGCTTTACGCCTTGATAGGTCCAGCGCATAACGCGCTTGAGTGTCCAACAGGCTGAGGTGGCCAATGCGGCGACAATCCATCAGCGCATCCGAGTACGCGGTCATCCTGGGCGAGCTTGTGGTCACCTCCATGCACGCGAGCATCATGTCCGTCATCATCGGCACGCACGAAGCCCACGGCCGGGTGATCCTCCTGCGATCCGGCACCGGTTTCGTGATCATCGCGGATCGTTTGGAAGTCCTGCGAAGAAGCTATGACAAGAACCACCTACTGCAAGCCGTCGCCCAGCAAGCCGAGGCGGCCAAAGGACAGGATCGAAACTTACAGGGCCGGCTATCCAGGTCGGCGTAGAACGTCATAACGACAATGACCTCATGCCCCCGCCAGAGGCCGCCTAGGGGGTCTCGTGCGGGTTTGCCTTCGTGAACGCTGGGATCCGCATGACCAGCCGGCTTCGGTCCCAGAGCTCCACCTCATAGCTGCTCGACAGATCCCGAGCTTGCTGGATGGCCTTGTCGTCACGTGGACCCGGCACCGTCACCGATATCTCGATCCGCCCGTTCGAGCCGATGAGGTAGGCGCGATACGCGGATCCTTGGCCTTCAGAATGTGCAGGAGGAGCATGCGTCACGAGCGGGCTACTGGAGTATGATGTCGTAGGACTCGACCGCCATCAAAGGTGAGACGGAAACGGCCACCGCGGAGGTGAGCAGGCGCGTTCCGTCCTCCTGCTCAATGTTGACCACAATGGCCGTGCCTTGGTGACCTTTGCCGATCTCCTCGGATGCAAGGGCAACCGCACCTTTGACGCCAAATGCGAGCGCGGCTTCGGGGGTGTCGAACTCGGCGCCCTCGTCGCGGGCGCAATATTCCGAGTCGCGGAGATGGATGAATAGGAATGGCATGATCTGGCCTCACCAGGAGGCGCAAGCCAGAGCCCGCAGCCGTCAGCGCCTCGAAGCGATATGCTGACGATGGCTCCTTGTAGTCCGATAGTGCCTGTGAACATTATACAGGATCAATGTTTGGCAGATTTCTTGATCTATCCAGGCTTTCGCAAACGCCGGTGCAGGTAGTTCTCGTCAAAACCTGCAAACTTGGTCAGCGCCGTCGGATTTTGAATACGCAACACACCGCGGCGCAGCTCGATCGCACCCGATCGGCGGAGCTCCTGAAGCGTCCGGTTGACGTGCACGGGCGTCATGCCGAGCGCATCCGCCAGCACCGCCTGGGACAAGGGCAGTTCCATCTCGTCGTGGCTGGCGACCCCGGCACGAACCGCCCGGGCGTAAAGCTCGAGCATCAGATGCGCTGCACGCTCGGCGCTGTTGCGCCGGCCGAGGCTGACGATCCAGGCCCGCAGCGTTCCCTCATCGACGAGTTGCGCGATGTACATGGCCCGGGCGATGCCCGGATAGGTGTCCATCATCTCGTCCATGGTCTGGCGCGAGATCTTGGCGACTTGCGCCTCCGTCACGGTCTGGATGCTGTGATCCATTTCGGCCAGCAAACTAATGTGAAGATCACAGGCATCGCCTGGCATCAGAAAAGCCATGACCTGGCGCGACCCGCTCGGCAACACCTTGTAGCGAAATGCCCATCCCTCCAGCATGACGAACACGGGGCCGGGCTGATCGCCTTCGCGGATGAGATCCTTACGGGCTCCGAAGGTGCCCGGCGCTCGGGTCGCAACCTCGAGCGCTTCGATCTCGGTAGACGTGAGTTCAACGAACCCACGAAGTTTCTGAATGAAACGGTTCGTCATTGAGCACGCCTACATGGCAAACTTTCTCATGAACATTGCCTTAGTTTACTAAATTCTGGCAATGCGTCTATCCCTGGCCGACGACGATTATGAATCGACTTGTGGCAGGCGATCCATGGTTCCGGTGCTGTGAGCAGTGTGGGTATACCCCAGCAAGCCACGCGCGCGAGACACTTTCCGCGTCTCATCAGGGTTGTTTTAGGGCTTGCGAGACTCTAAGCGGAGACGGTCTAGGCTCTATCGAGACACTTCACTCATGATCTACGGCTATGCCCGCGTCTCCACCACGGATCAGGATCTCGCCATCCAGCATGCGGCGCTGACGGCCGCCGGCTGCACGGAAATCCGGGCCGAGAAGGTTTCCGGCACCAGCCGCGTGGGTCGCCTCGAGCTTGATGCCCTGCTCACCTTCATGCGCAAGGGCGACACGCTGATGGTGACGCGCATCGACCGCCTGGCGCGCTCGATCGGCGACCTGCAGGACATCGTGCGGGCGCTCAAGGCCAAGGGCATCGCGCTCAAGGCGACAGAGCAGCCGATCGACACCGGCACCGCGGCCGGCAAGGCATTTCTCGACATGCTAGGCGTCTTCGCCGAGTTCGAGACGAACCTTCGTCGCGAGCGGCAGATGGAAGGCATCGCGAAGGCCAAGGTCGAGGGCGTCTACAAGGGTCGCAAGCCGACGATCGACGTGGCCAAGGTGCGCGAGCTGCAGGGTCAGGGGCTGGGTGCGACTGAGATTGCGCAGAAGCTCGGGATCGGGCGGGCGAGCGTATATCGGGTCACGGAGGCTGGCCCTGCTGCTACGAACTAGTTGGCGGTGGCGGACCAGCAGCCTCGACGCCACACCCGTAGATTTCCGACAGGGGCGGCGTGTAGCTCAGGTCTACGCACCAGGGCGGATCAGGTTCAAAGCGTCCTGTCGAGCACCACTGTTCCGTCGTAGCCAATCCTGACCCCGGCCGCCTCAAACACACCTTGCAGGCGCGCGAGTTGGGTCAAGGTAATGTCGGGGGTGCCTTCGCCGATCTCGGCGCGGGCGATGATTGAAGCCGGCAGGCCGGTTCGTTCGCTGACCTGGTCGAGGCTCCATGACAGGAGATCGCGCGCCTTCCGAAGCTGATGCGACATGCACATGGGTGAACCGCCCTCAGTTTGAGGTGTGTGGCGCGAGGCTGAGTACCCGCCACCCTGGCTGATCCTCGATGCCGATCTCGAAAGGGTCGGTGTTGCCTGGTGTCGGCCCGATCTCGGCCGTCCAGAGCGCCTGACACACACGGCATTGCAGTTCGGCGAAGCACTGTTGCCCCTCGAAGCGTGTCTCGATCAGAAGCATGTCCTTGTGCTCGATTGGACAACAGTCAGCAGGGAACGGATCGACCTTCATGGCAGCGACTTTCAGAACGCGGGCAGTAGATCGATCGTGTTTTAGGAGAGCTTTCGTAAAATTCTAGGAAAGCTTAGCAATGTGGCAAACAGAAATAATTAACACGAACATTGAGTGAATTACGTTGTTTGTTGCTTTAAATTAGACGTAATAAAATAATTGTAACACAACGTTAACGGTACAATTCTAACCGAATTGGCTCGTTTCCCATTCCGAGACGATGCAGTGTCACGCGGCTTGCAGGCTTGGTCCCGTCACGTGTTGACTTGCTACGATGACCAGAGCCGGGCTGCTTCAGGGTGGCCCGGCTCCTGAATCGGCACGACATCCACGGATCACGCACTTTACGCGGATCGTGCCTGTCCTGTGTCCTGGTCGTGACGCAAGCTCCCCCAACCACGCGGGGGGGGAGCTTCCATGGCCGTCATCAACACATCGTCCGGCCTTGGCGGCCTGTTCGATCAGCTTTCGGCCCAGCTCAACGAACGTGCCCAGCAGCAGGGCTTTTACGATGCTTATGCTCAGGCGCGTGGAGCGCAGCCGCTTTCCGCCGGCCAGCAGCCGGGATACCTCTCGCGCTTGCTCGGCAACTTGACCGGCTCGTCCTTGGCAGACACGTCGAAATATAGGGCTCTTCCGGGTGGAGCGCCTGCCGCCCCAGCCTCTCCCGCACCGCAAGGCGGCGTCCTCAACCAGCTTCTCGGCGCCGTTGGTCTCGGCGGGCAGCCGCAAGCCGGCGCTCCCGCGGCCGCGCAGCCGGCGCAACCCGGTCCTGTAGCGTCGCCTGCGCCGGCTCAGGCCGCTCCGATGGCGTTTGCGGCGCCATCGAGCACACCGAGCATGGTCGCGTCACGACCCGCCGTTTCTGCGCCTCCTGCTTTCGCGCCGGCGCCGACCGGCCCCTTGCCGACCTTCGCGGCGGCCGGTGGCGCGCCGGGTCAGGACAACACAAGCAGGGCCATGGCCTTCTACCAAGCCAAAGGGCTTTCGCCGATCGCGGCCTCGGCTTTGGTCGGCGGCTTTCATGCCGAAAGCGGCAAGGGGCTGAACACGAATGCGGCCAACGTCGGCGACGGAACGGACGGCTCCACGTCGGTCGGCATTGCACAGTGGAATGGCGACCGCGCGGCCGGCCTGCGTCAGTACGCAGCCGAACGGGCTCAACCCGGCCGACCTGAACACCCAGCTCCAATATAGCTGGCTCGAGCTGAATGGGCCTGAGCGTTCGACCTTGCAGGCGTTGCAGAACCCGAACCTCAATCCTGGCACAGCCACGGCCGCAGCCCTTGGGTACGAGCGACCGGCCGGCTGGTCCGCGGCGAACCCCTACGGCGCAAAGACCTTCGGTTCGCGCCTCAAAAACACCGTGGGTCTCGCACAAGGCGGCTTCTCGGCGCCATTTGATGGGAACGCCGTGGGTCCTGACCCAACCCGCTTCACGCCCGACCCTTCGCAGGGCAGCGCGCTGCCGTCCATGGCGGCTTCCGGGTATGGGATGCAGCTCTCGCCCGCGCAAGCGGCCCGGGCCATCAGCGCGCGACCGACCCAGATGGAGTTCGCCAACGCCCTGACGGTCAAGCCTGGCTTGTCGCTCTCGCCGCAGGGCATGACGGCCATGCTCAACCTTCGAGAACAGGATCTCAAGGACCAGATCGCGCTTGCGAAGCTGGCGAGCGTGAAGGCGAACCGGGACAACTGGCCCGACGTGCTGACGAACTATTACGACACCCACCCCGTGATGAGCCCCTTCGATCCGTCTCGGCCACTCGGTGCCGAAGACGTGCAGGCCATCAACGGGTCGGCTCAGGCGGGTAGCGGGCAGTCGCAGAGCATCAGCGCGCAAGACGCATCGGCGCTGCCGGTGATCTCCTCGCCTGCCGCAGCCGCCCGCCTGAAACCCGGCACGAAGTCCAAGACGCCCGATGGGCGGATCATGCAGCGATAGGAGGTCGACATGGCAGAATCCTTGGGCCGCCTTCACGCCCGTTACGGTTGTGGATGCCCCGCAGCCTGCCGCGCCGGATGCGGGTGGTGATCGGCCTCTCACGGTGCGGGCGCAAGCCCCTGCCCCGTCCGCGCCCGCTGCGGACCCATGGGCGGGATTTCAGGAAGTGCGGGTCCATGACGCGCCTGGGCCGCAGGGCGGCGGCTGGATGGACACGGCTAAGGATATGGCGGCGTCTGCCGCGGTCGGCGTCGGCAAGGGTATGGTCGGGCTGGCAACGCTGCCGGCGGCCATCGACCGGGCGGGGCGCAATTACATGAATGCAGCGTTCGATACGGTGCTGCCCCAGCCCTCCAAGCCCGCCACCCAGCAGCCGCCGGACCTGTCGGACTACCTCAGCGTTCAGGGTGCCGAGCGCGGCCTTGAGGCGGCAGGCCTGCCGGTCTACCAGCCGCAGACTCGCGCCGACCGTCTCGGCATAGCGGCCGGCGAGTTCCTGCCGGGTGCCACAGGTGGCCGCTTCCTGTCCGCCTTAAAATACGGGGTGGCCCCTGCCATCGCATCGCAGGCGGCCGGAGAGGCAACCCAGGGGACGAGGCTCGAGCCTTACGCGCGGGCCGGCGCTGCGCTGGCGGCGGCCTTGTCCGACGCGGCCGGCGGGCTTGACGCGGCAACGCTCGGCCAGGCGCAAGACCTGATGGACGCGGCGACGCGCCAGGGCTCGCCCATTTCGCTCGCGGAGGCCGTCCGGCAGGTAACGGGCGGCGGCACGCGCCTCGGCTCTCTTCAGCGGGTCGTGGAGCAGTCGCGCGGCGGCGCCGATACGATGGCGAAGTTCTATGCCGACCGGCCAGAGCAGGTGCAGCAGGCCGGCTGCGCTGCGATTGACCGCGTGGGCACCGTGCCGGCCGTGCCGCAGGATGGGTCGATCGGCCCTGTCTACCCGAACACCTCGGCCACCGGCCCGGGTGTCCAGCGCGCCGCGCAAGGGGCTGTGGATACCATGCCGCAGGCGCAGAATGCCCGTCAGGCGCTATCCGACGCTGGGCCGCGTGTTGGGGCCGAGCAAGCCGGGTAGGCTCGACCCGATGCAGTCAGCTTCCGGCTGACATTGCGGTGTTGCTGCCGTTGTTTGGTTATCGCGTGATGGGTTGGAGTCGCTGCACCGCTCCTTTGAGCCTTCTCAATGCTGCATCTAACGGGGTTTCGCCTGCCGGCATGTCGTGCCGACTAGGCGCGTCTATTGAGAAAGAATCTTGGTTTGTGGTTCGAGACGGATCTTCGGACTTGGAAAGCATCTGAGAAGCGCGAGGCCGCGTCACTGCATCAGTTTCGGTAATGTTGGGCTCAGGCATGTCGGTGAAGCGATAGCCGTTCGACGTGCGCAGCACGCGCCAGCGCCAACCGGCCGGCCCGGGCATTTTCACGCGCCGCAGCCGGTTCACCCACGTCAGGATGCCAGCACCCTCCAAGGCCTTGATGGCGAGCGCCACCGTGGAGCGGGCGCACCCTGCCCGGCCGGCGATCGTCTCGTAGGACGGAAAGCACAAGCCCGTGCGGGCGTTATGGAAGGCCCACAGCAGAGCCTCGAGCACAGCATAGGCCTTGGCCGTCACGGGACCGTAGTGCCGCCCTGGCGCGTCTCGGCGCAGCTTGGCGCGGGCCAGGACCATGACCCGTGCCTTCGCGTTCCTGTCGAGCGGCACAGGTCGGCCATCACCGAACAGGCGCTCGCGCCCACGGCGTATCCTTCTCAGCATATCCCCTGCCCTCAATCAGGGCTGCGGAGCGGCAAAACAACATCGATCGGAGAAGCGACCGCTTTTCCGTTGACTCCCTGGCGGGAGCTATGAGACGTTCGGAATTGACTGGAGACCGAAGCGTCTCATTCGATTTCAAGACCCCTGGGCCGGCAAGCCTGGGGGTCTTCTCGTTTCAGCGTCCTAGTGCAGCGTTGGCCATCTCCTTTTCGGCGCGCGACTCGTCAGGCGAGACCGCGCCGCCGAAGCGGCCATGAGGCGGGCAAGGGCGCGCGATGTCAAACCAGCACGCTGCGGAAGGGCACTCGGTTTGATCGCAGATTGCTGCGCCGGCACGGCGCTATGCTGCTAGCAATGTTGCGACGCATGCTGGTGCCACGGCCATTGGCACGCTACGCTACTGGCGGCTTACCGTGCTTCGTCAGCACGTCGTTGATGGCCTGCACCATAAGATCCTGCAGGGTTAGCCCTTCATCCAGGGCGACGATCTTGAGCGCCTTCCACGCCTCGGGGCGGGCTCGAACGAGAATGCCCTTGCGTCCGTCCGGCTGGCTGGCTCGCTTCGGAGCGCGAGGCGCTTCGTGTTCGTCGGTCATGACCTCGGCCGGAGCTGCGGCCGGCGCGGCGGGCTTGCGTTGCAGGCGCTCGCTGAGGCCCGACAGGGGTTGCCGCTTGGTCGCCATCCTACTTCCTGCCCTTCTTGGTCGGCTTGCCTGTCACGGTGGCCTGAACCGTGGCCCAGAGGGCTTCCATTTCTTTCGCCGCCGCGCTGCTCGGCTCGAACTCGTTGACGGCTTGGCCGCTCGCCAGCGCATGCCCGAAGGCGGCGCGTTGCGTCACCTGGCCGGCCCACGCGGTTGCCCCGAGGCCTTTGAGCGCCGCCCTGGCTTCATGCACTACGGCCGGCTCACCGATGATCCGCTTAGCCGGCGCCGCATTGATGACCGGCAGCACGGGCTTGCCGATGGCCTGGGCCATTTCCAGCGTTGTCGCGACAGCCGCGATGTCGAACACGGCTGGCCGCAGCGGGATCACAATAAGGTCGGATGCCCGCATGGCGTCGGCGATGGCGGCCGAGGCATGTGGCGGCGTGTCGATAAACACCCAATCAACCTGCTCGCGTCTCGCGTCTGCGATCACGGCTGCAATCTCCTTGTGGTCGCATTTCACCAGGACGGGCGTCTCGGCCGCGCGCAGCTCATGCCAGAACGCGAGCGAGCCTTGCGGGTCCGTGTCGATCAGGAGCGCCGGTTGCCCGAGCCTGTCGGCGAATACTGACAGGTGCGCCGCCAGAGTGCTCTTGCCCGAGCCGCCCTTCCGGCTTGAGAACGACACGACGTGCAAGGCGGCCCCTTTCTGCGATTGCAGCACGGCACGACGGTGGCGCGCTTCAATCCTGCGGCTGTATCGCGAAAGGGTGAAAGATCTCTGCTTCCGCAGTTTGCTAGCACCATAGCGACGTGCGTTGACACTGCGATAAAGGCGAATGTAACACAAGTGGCCTTATGTTTCACCGGCCCAAGACGGCCGCTTTCGGAG
Organism: Lichenihabitans sp. Uapishka_5; assembly: GCF_033947565.1. Taxonomy (NCBI): domain Bacteria; kingdom Pseudomonadati; phylum Pseudomonadota; class Alphaproteobacteria; order Hyphomicrobiales; family Lichenihabitantaceae; genus Lichenihabitans; species Lichenihabitans sp. Uapishka_5. The sequence goes on along the minus strand of NZ_JARPVX010000035.1, from coordinate 22,789 downwards.
GCATCCATCATGAGCACCGCATTGACGATCGTGGAGTCGCCCATGCCGCCAGCCGTGCGTCAGCAGGACGGCGACGCGGACCTGGTTCGGACGTGGCTTGGCCGGCATGAGAGCAAGCACACACGGGACAACTATGCCCGGCAGGCTCGGCGTTATATAGCCTACGTTGACAGGCCGCTTCGTGAGTTGCGGGCTTCGGACGTGCTGAGCTATCTCGCTACGCTGCTAGCACAGACGCCGGCCACGCGGGCGAACGCCACGGCCGCGCTCAAGAGCCTGTTCAGCTTCGGCCATGACATTGGTTATCTGCCGCTCAATGTCGGCAAGGTGGTGAAGGCGCCGGCCGTCAAGAACACGCTGGCAGAGCGGATCATGAGCGAAGCTGATGCAACGCGCCTGATCGCGCTCGTGCCCGGTCCGCGAAACCGGGCGCTGCTCACGCTGGCCTACGGCGGCGGGCTCAGGGCTTCCGAGGTATGCGCGCTCCGCTGGCTGGATCTCGCGGCCCGCGAGGGCGCTGGGCAAGTGACCGTGTTCGGAAAGGGCGGCAAGACGCGCGTCGTTCTTCTGTCGGTCAACACATGGAAGGTGCTGGCAGCGATCCGAGGAGATGCCCTGCCGGACACTGTCGTGTTTGCGTCCCGCAAAGGTGATGCGCTGAGCCGCGTGCAGCTCCACCGGATCGTAAAGGCGGCGGCGGCGCGGGCTGGCCTCTCGGCCGACGTGTCGGCGCACTGGCTCCGGCACGCTCACGCCTCGCACAGCCTTGACCGGGGCGCGCCGATCCACCTCGTGCAGGCGACATTGGGGCACGCCAGCGTAGCGACCACGGGGCGCTATACCCATGCCCGGCCGTCCGATAGCTCGGCACGCTATCTCGGTGTTTAAGCACGCCGCTATGGTCGTACCAGTGTACGTTGCTAGCAACATTGTTTGGTAGCTCGCAAGGTTCGTGCCCTATGTTCGACAGATTCCACCTTGAGATCCCGGCCGAGCCCTCGCCGCACATCCTGCGGCCTACGATCCTGCCGAAGCCTGCACGATCGCGGAGGCGGCGACCTTCCTCGGCATCACGCCGACGCACACGCGCCGCATCGTGGAACGCTACGACCTCGGCCGGCGCATCAACGGCGGGCGCTGGCGGGTGTCCCGCGTCGCCCTGAGGGTCTACGCGGACGCAAACCAATTCGCCATGGACGCTCTGCGGGCGGGCCGGCGAATGGACCCGACGCTGACGCCCTACCTACGATCCGCTCTCGCCGCCTGATTATTTTCGAACATCACGAACATGCCGAACATCCTGGCATCGCTCAGGATCTCAGGTAGTGCCACGGTCGACCTATCGGCGCACCAGCGCCTTGGATCGAAGGTAACCGTTGATGGCCACCCTGCTCAGAGACTTTGCCCCGGGCGGCACCCTTAGCGGGGTCGGCATGTCGCCCTTGTTCACGCCGTGGCAGAACGCGACCTTCACCGTCAATCTCACCTTCCCAAGCTCGGCCACAGGTGTCGTTACCCTCACGCGGTCCACAGAGGGGGGGTTGAGCTTCGCGCCGATCAAAGCCGGAGCACGCGCGATCTCTGCCGCAGCACGACCGGTATCCTGACGGTTTTCGAGGCCACAGGCGGCGCGGTTTACCGCCTCGAGGCGGCACTGACCGCCGGGAGCGTGGGCTATCAAGTCTTGGATGGCGGGCAGATCGGCGTTCTCAGCGATACCTGCATCATCGGCCTTGGTGCCGGGAACCCGACCGGCGGTTTCGTCAGCATGACGGCTGCGCAGATGCAGACCCTCTATCAGACAAAGTCCACGCCGATCGCGGATGCCGACCTCGCGGGCGACCTGACGTTTTACAAGACGTGCGCCGGCAACGTGATCGCCAAGCTGACCGTGCCGGCGGCCGCGCAGCGCCTCAAGGGTTCGCTGTTTCTCTACGGCTCGAACCGGCAGATCCGATCGGAAGATGCCAATGTCGTGTCGCTGGTGGACGGCAACGGCAACGCCGTCACCAGCGCCAAGAGCATATCCGACGCATCGACCACCTACACGCCCGGCAGCCAGGTCACGGCCAAGGACGTGTACGGCAACAGCAGCTCGTATTCCTTCTCGGACAGCCGAAGCCAAGTCGGCATCTACGGCTTCCTGACGTTGCTCGAGGCCGCGACGGGCTACCTTTCGACGGCATCGACCGCGCCGAACCTCACCGCGTTAGGGCTGTGAGGCTGGCCAGGGACGATCAGGCCGCCAACGGCGTCAAAGCTTTCCGCGCGTCTGAGCAGAGCCCTTTAGGTTCGACATCGGCCTGCCGCCGTGCGCTCCTCCGCCCTGTCGCTGGTCGTTCAGCTTGCGCTCCTCAGTGCGCTTCGCCACCGCTTCAGCAAGCGCCGACTTCGCGTGCTCCGCCTTGGTCTCGGCTGTGTCGTTTGCGGCGTTGGAGGCGTGATCCTGCGATTGCTGGTGATCTGTCACGTGCTGTCCTGTTGCTGGCCTTGGTGCCGGCTTGGCCGCCGGTGATGAATCGAACATGGCGACCGGGCTGCCGCTTGCAACCCTGCAACCTGAACGCCGCCTCTGCGCAGATCACCAAACAAAGAGTCCGCCTCACGTTGCCGTGGACGGCCCAAGTCTAGGGAGGAAACGCCCAAGAAGGGCGAGCAACAGCAATGCATCAGGTACGCCAATTGAGGTAGCCGTGCTTGCGCATAGGTGCCGAACGGAGACTTTTCTCAGAGTGTTAACTACGTTTGATGCGGCTGTGCTGCTGCGCCGCACATCATCATCGATCTCCGGCCGCCCTCTCGTGGTAAACGCAAATTGAGATCGCATCCTACAGCGGGAGGTAATGTGGAACCAGGATCATCCAGCCTCGCGCTACCAGTCATGGTCGGGGTGGGATTGCTCGTCTGCCTTGTCTTCGCCGCTGGCTGGGCGGTCGGCTGATAAGAACGACGTTGCTCAGGCGAAAATCACTGCGCCCCAAACCACCACACAAGCTGCGGCCCACCCAGCAATATGGATCGTGGCTTTCAGCGAAGCTCGCCAGGCGAACAAATGAGGGGCGTATAAGGCAGTCGCGTGTTTTGAAACCAACGGCGGATGCAGTGGAATTTTTATGGGTGTTACAGCCGAAGCTACTGCGGCAAGCAGCATCGTGACAATGATCCGTCGCAGCATGACCGGTCCAACGAATGCGAGACAATATGCCACAAGCCTACTTCGAAAAGCATAGCAGCGCCACCAAATGAAAGGTGCGGGTGTCGCGTGAGAAACCACAAGGCTGGACTGTCGGACGCCGACCCTAACGCCATCGCGCTTTGAGAAAAGCGCCGAGCCCCACCCGGGCGAGCAAAGCTCGGCAGATCGTAGATGCCTGTTGAGGCTTGTGCGGGCATGGTGCGGGTGAGCGATCCGCCCTGCCACGTTGCCGAGCATGCCGAAGCCGAACCCCGCCAACGCCTCCGTGGCCCGCCGTCTCGTCCAGGCCCGAGAGGCCGCCGGCCTGAGCTTCGACGCAGCAGTGATCCGGCTGGCCATGCACCCCCAAACCTACGGCTACCATGAGCAGGGCGTGACGAGCGTGAAGCCGGCCGAACTGCGCCGCTACGCCGAGGCCTTCGGCGTTTCCTATGGGTGGCTCACCACCGGGATCGGCATGGGGCCGAAGAAGTCTGACTGTGGGCCGTGATACCGTCCCCGTGGACCTCCGACAGGCGCGGCGTGTGGCTCGTGTTTACGTCGGATGCCACGGCAGAGTTCAAGCAAGGGTGCCATGCGGGACCGAGCGACATACGGCCGAGCTGCTTTCCCACGATCGCCAAACTTCCGGCTATGCTGAAGGAAGGAGGCAGCCACCATGGATGACGAGATCGAGCGAATGGCCGAGGCCATTCACAAGGAGCACCCTGTCACGTTTGAGGGCAAGGCGCTTGATTGGGAGCACGTTTCCCGATCACACCCGGACCGAGCTTTCGAGTATAGGGAAGCGGCGCGAAAGCGGATCAGAGCGGAAGAAGCCATGAACCGGCTTGATGAGCCTAAGCCGGATCTGCCTCGTTAAAGCTGGTGAGCGCAGGCTCGAACAGGTCGGCCTTGAGTGCGTTTTCAGCGGCGACGTAGCCCGTGGACCACGCGGCATGCTTATCGGACCCGGGCGTGTGAGGGTTAATCCCTTCATCATCGCCGACCTTCGCGGCAACAACCCCTTCCTTGAACGCCACTGCAGGCATGCTGGTCCTCCTCTCACGTCGTCTCGGACGTGCGACAAGAATGCGCCTGGCGCTCTCGGACGCGGCTCACATGGGTTAGATTAGACTGGCTTTTCGATGTGGATGCTTGCTGAGATGTGAACCAGTTCGGCTGCGGTCTGTCCAAGGTCGTGGACGTGGCCGAACTGGGGGCATCGATGCCCGACGGCGACATGGCCATGGCGTTCCTGCGCGATCACCTGACGGACGGATGCGTGACGCGCCGGGTGCACAGGCTCACGGACCAATGCCAGGTCGTCTTGCGCGCGCCTTGAAGGCTCGGGCAGCCGACACGGAACACGGCCACGCCCGGCCTCGTTTCCCTATCGACCAGATTGGGAGGATGAGGGAATGAAACGCTTTTTGACGACGATCGTCGCTCTATGCGGCTTGGTTGGAATCGGCGCGACCGAAGTTTCGGCCATGCCGGTGTCGCATCCCACGACGATCGCTGCTGAGGATACGGCGCCGGCTGGCGTGCAGCAGGTTCAATACGGCTACGGCTATGGCGGCGGGTACGGATATCGGCGGCCCTACGGGTTCCGCGGCGGCTATGGGTATCGGCGTCACTACGGCTATCGGCGGCCGTATGGCTATGGCCGGCGATATGGGTTCCGCGGTCCCTACGGCTATGGCCATCGCCGGTTCGGGTATGGCGGCGGCTACGGCTATCGCCATGAGTTTGGTTACTGAGCCCAGAAACGGGACACCGGGCGAGTAGGAAGACAGGCCAAGCGTGCCGTTCTACGCCATCAAGGCAAGTCAACATGACGACGTTGTGACACAATGCAGGAGGCGTGCCGTCAAGCCGGCATGAGCGGCCTCGAGGCGCTGGCCTGGGCCATGCCGATGGCGGCGAAGGCAGCGGCGACGGTGGGGTGATCGCGGTGCCCTTCGTGGTAGGCCCGGAGGCCCGCACCGTCGCTATCGAGGAACAGCCGCCAAGCCACCCGGGAGACCTTCCAGGCCCCGGTCACGATCCGCCGGCCAAGCTCTCACCGCGCGACCAGCCGGCGCGTGTGAGAGGATCACGGCGGCACGGGTCGAGGGCGCAGCGCTGAGGACACTGGCCCGCATCATCGGGTCATCAGCAATGCGATAGCGATCGTGCGCCCAACGACGTCGATCCTGCGCCCGGAAGGCGGCAAACTCGATCTCGCGCGGATCTTGCCGGTTCTGGAGCGCCTCGCGCTCCGCGATGGTCTTCGCGTGCGCCCATGCAACTCAAGCCGCGTAGCGGTCGAAAAGGGCGTCAGCGGCGGCTGAGGTTAGCCGATGAGGGCGGCGCTGACGCCGCTCAGGGCAGGCCGAGAGGCCGCGGCGGGCACCATAGACTGAACAAGGCCACCAAGGCTGATGGCCCGAATATCGGCCCCTCCTAAAGCCCCGCGCCCTTGCGCAGCGCCTCGTTCATGCGGACTTGCCAGCCGGCTCCGCTTGCCCGGTAGGCCTCAATCACCTCGCGATCGACCCGAAGGGTAAGCTGGGCCTTGGTCGGCGCCTTCTGCGGGCCGCGACGCTTGCGCACCGCCTCGACAAGCTCCGGCCACACCTCAACCGCCGGCCGGCCGCCGGCAAGCTGCTCGTCCGTTAGCTCGGGGCTATGAACGTCATCCCAATCCTCCTGGGTGTAATTCGGGTTCGGCACGTATCCGGGGGCGTGAGTCTCAGAAGCCATAGGCTGCCCTTTCCTTCTTCGATGCGGGGCGGAAGCTCACTAGGGACAGGGCTTCGACGCCAAGCGGCGACACGATGCCGACCGTGACCAGCTTCCCACGATACCAGCCAATGAGGGCATAGCGGGCGCGGCCGGTCGGGCTTGCATAGGCTTCGAAGCGGATAGCCGTCTCAAGATCGAAGCCGGCCTCAAAATCGGAGAAGTCGAGCCCGTGAGCTTTGATGTTCAGGCGCCGCTTCGGCTCGTCCCAAATGATCCGCATGGGCTATACGTAGTTTCGATCTGATCTAGGGTCAAATCGCAACTACAAACTTGGTGCTGGCATAGGCCTTGATGTGGTTCACTATGGGTGTGCCTTAAGGAGACCAGTCCGCTTTGGGCCGGTGTCGATCGATGCGATTGTTCCGCAGCATTCCAGCGCATCCCAAACGGGTCATTTGGGCCTGTCGAGGCTTCCCGTTATCCCGTGAGCATCGGAAAATTTCGGGAAAGGCCAATCGGGAACAGATTTCGAGAAAACAAAGGTCGCCTTGCTTGTGCAATCACCGACCGGTTCCGGCTTTCCCGCCACACGTTCCCAACCGGGAAAGTCCTCCGCGAGGCGCCGCTACATGCCGAGCTTGTGACGGATGCGAGAGGCCGCCTTGGAGGTGAGCGCACCACCATGGCCGAAGGCGGCTGCATCAAACTGTAGCGCAGCCAGCTTGCGTTGGCTGCGCCGCCCTTCCGCTTCGTCCTCGAAACCGACCGGATCGGCGAGGCCGAAGACGTTCATGAATGCGTCGCCCCCGATCAGCAGTCGCTCGCCTCGCCAGAGGAACGCCACCTGCCCAGCACAGTGACCGGGTGTTCCGATCACCCGGAGGCCGCCGGCAAGAGGCAGCACATCGCCATCCGCCATGTGCCTGTCGATCCCGAACGGCTGCATCCGCTCCTCCGGGTTCCACACCATGCGAAAGACGAGGGCGTGCATCAGGCCCGGCGCGCGCGTCATCGAGCGAAACGGGCCGCCCGTCTCGGCGAGCGGCGCATCGGCCGCGTGCATCCACGTCGTCGCGCCCGTCTCGCGCACGATCGCGGCCGCGCTGCCGATATGGTCCGGATGGCCATGCGTGAAGATCAGGTGCTTGAGGTCCGAGCGGCGCTTGCCGAGCTGGTCGATGGCATCGAACACCACCTGCTCCTTGTCCGGGAAGCCGGCGTCGAACAGCACCAAGTCGTCGCCGTCGCGCAGCAGCACCGCATTGGCGTTGCCGAGCCCCAGCAGCCAGGCGTCGTCGATGATCTTCTTCATGGTCGTTCTCGCCTTCTACCAGCGCGGGGCAGCCACCCGACCGAATGTTGCTAGCGCCAACATAGACCGAGTGTTGGCACTGTCAACAAGCTGGACTAAAGAACGTTCATGGCAAAGCTGAAACAACTCGAACCACCGGCATCCCCCTATCATCACGGCGATCTCCGTCGCGCGCTGCTGGAAAGCGCACAGGCGATCCTTGCGGAGACGAGCCGCTGGGACTTCTCGTTGAGGGAGGTCGCCCGCCGGGCCGAAGTCAGCCACAACGCGCCCTATCGTCACTTTGCCGACAAGGAAGCACTGCTCGCCGCCATCGGGGTCGCCGGCTACGAGGCGATGGGCGAGCGTGGCGCCGGCGCCGTTGCCGGCCTCACCGCGCCGGCTGACCTGCTCGCGGCCCTCGGTAAAGCCTATGTTGCGTTCGGCGTCTCCAATCCCGCCTTGTACCGGCTCATGTTCGGGCAAGCGTTACCGAGTGTCGAAGGGCTGCCCCCTGCGCTGCTGGACGCCATCGGCGTCGCCAGAAACCAATTGCACGGCGTCATTCTTGCCGGCGCCCAGAACGGCTCGTTCGACATCGACCCGAACGATACCGCTAGGGTCGGCGCGGCCTCGATCGCGGCGTGGTCGCTCGTCCACGGGCTGACACTCCTGACGATTGATCGCCTCGTCGAAAGAGACACCGGCGCAGAGGCGATCGACGACCTTTCGGGGCAGGTAGTCGAGCTGTTCGTCGCTGGGTTACGGCCCAAGGGGTAGCAGGCCGGTCGCCCTCACGAAGGCGGCGAAGCGGCCTGCATCTGCGCCATCATCAGCGAGGTGTCGCTGTTGACCCAATATTCGACGATCCGCTCGCCCGCGACGCGCAGCATGTCAGTGCCGGTGAAGCTCACCCGTGCCGCCCCGTGCTCGCCCTGCACGCGCCAGCGCAGCGCGATCAGGTCGCCGTCGATCAGCGGCCCGACCTCGACCGAGAAGCGCAACGCCGGCATCGCCGCCTGCATCTGCGCGATCCAGGAACCAAGCGCATCGCGCCCAATCATCGGCTCCTCCGTCACCTGTCCGATCAGCACGGCATGGGTGATGACGCTTTCGGCGACGATCGCGTCCAGCGCCGTCGTATCCCCGTTCCACAGATCGAGCCAGCGCGTGGCGATGTCGTGAAAGCTGGCCATGTCAGAGCTCCTTCACGACAAAGGAGCGCGCGCTGGCGGGCATGCCGACCGCGAAGGGCGTGGGGACGAAGCCGAAGCGGCAGGTGAACGCGCTCGCATCGACAACATAGGGCCGGTCCCAGGTGAAGCCGACATCGACCACCTCCTTCGCCATCCGGTAGACGAGGCCGAGCGGCCGCATCAGCCACAGCGGCACCGCCCAGATCCGGTTGCGCTGGTCCAGCGTCGCCGCGCCGATCGCGAGCAGCTCGCGCGGGGAACGGGTCGGCGCACACGGCACGTTCCAGGCACGCCCGAAGGCGTCGTCAGGCGCGTCGAGCAGCGTCACCGCCGCGCGCGCGATGTCGGGTACATAGGCGAAGTCGTGGGGCGTGTCGGGCGGCACCAGCAGCTGCGCGGGCTTGCCCTTGGCCAGCTCGCCGAGCGCGAAGGCGCCGAGGTGCGAGTGGCCGACACCCGGCCCGTAGAAGTCCGGGCAGCGCAGCGCCGCCACCCGCACCCGGTCGCGCGACGCCATCCACATGCGCGTGACGGTCGCCAGGATCGCGGGCTTTTCGCCCGTGTCGCTCAGCGCCATGTCCTCGCGGCGAGGCTCGTGCTGCGGGCCGAGTTGGTAAAGGTTGTCGATGAATACTAGCCGCGCACCCGACGTGGCGCAGGCGGCGAGCACGTTCGCCATCGCCTGTGGCCATGCGGTGCGCCACACCCGCGCATCATAGGGAAAGGCGACCGCCAAAACGATCTGCGCCGCGCCCTCGACCGCACGAGTAACCGCGTCCCTGTCGAGCACGTCGCAAGCAACATGCTCGACGCCGACCGGCAGGCTCTCGGGCGTGCCGCGCTGCGCCACCCGCACCCGGTCGCCCCTGGCAGCGAGCGTTTCGATGATCGGGCGGCCCACTGCGCCACTGCCGAACACCACAGTCAGTCCGTTCATTGCCTGTCTCCTTGTCGATGGGGAGAATGGCGTGTTCGGGCCGACACGCGAATTGCAGTAATACGTTGCTCTGCTATACGAGAATGTATGAACGCCGATCCCGACTGGGCGCTGTACCGCACGTTGCTGGCGGTAATCGAAGATGGTTCACTGTCGGGCGCGGCGCGGCGGCTCGGGATGACCCAGCCAACGGTCGCCCGCCATATCGATGCGTTGGAGGCCGCTTTGGGCGGCGACCTGTTCGTGCGCTCCCAGCGCGGGCTTGCACCCACCGATCTTGCGCTCGCGCTGCGACCCCATGCCGAGACGATGGCATCGACCGCCGCGGCGCTGCTGCGCACCGCCAGCGGCACGGCGGGCGATGTGGCGGGTACGGTGCGGATCAGCGCCAGCGACGTCGTTGGCGTCGAGCATCTGCCGCCCATTCTCGCCCGGTTGCGGGCCGATCATCCCCGTCTCGCGATCGAGCTGGCGCTCACCGACCGCGTCGACGACCTGCTGCGGCGCGAGGCCGACATTGCCGTGAGGAACATCGAGCCGACGCAGGGCGCGCTGATCGCCCGCCGGCTGCCGGCCGCCGATCTCGGCTTTCACGCGCGCCGGGACTATCTGAAACGCCGCGGCACGCCGGCCACGCTCGCGGACCTTGCCGGGCAAGACCTGATCGGCTTCGACACGGAGACGCCCGCGTTGCGCGCGATGGTAGCCCACCTGCCCGGTATGGGTCGGAGCAGCTTCGCGCTGCGCACGGACAGTAACCTGGCCCAGCTAGCTGCCATTCGCGCCGGGTTCGGCATCGGCCTCTGCCAAGTGGCTATCGCACGACGCGACTCATCACTGGTGCGCGTGCTGGAGGAAATAACCTTCCCCCTCCCGCTGTGGGTCGCGATGCACGAGGACCTGAAGACCAGCGCCCGCTACCGGGTGGTGTTCGATACATTAATCGAAGCGTTGCGCAGTGCGGCCTGAACGGGCGACTACCCGTTGCGGCGTGTTCCCGAAAGACCATCCTTTCTGAGAAAAGCAGTTAATCCAGAGAGTGCTTTTTAGGTAGACCCCATGCGCACCGGCAGCTCCGGTCTCTATTGGTCCTAGCCGGACCACCCAAAAGAGACCTATCCCAAATAGACGACGCAAAAGAGACCGCCGCACGCGGTCGACTGAGCGTCAGTGGCGAAACGGGTAGGGACCAAGGAACAGGTCACCCATGGCTTTCCTAAGCCGGTAGGTGAACCACCGCTGCCGCAGGTGCTCGGCTCGATCGTGGATGATGTGACAGCGTTGGCAAAGCGCCCGCAGGTTGGTCGGTTCGTTGTTGCCCACGTCATGGTCCAGGTGCGCGCAGGCCAGGAACACGCGCGTGGTCTGCACCGCCATGTCAGGCGGCAGGCTCTCGAGAGGGGCCAGCTTAAGACGCCGACCGCGGCCGTTGCGCCAGACCCGGGCCTGCGCGTCCCACCAGCGGCCATCGCCCAGGTGGGTCACCAGCTTGCCATGCGGCCGGCCGCACCCCTCACAGCAGCCCTTCGCCCGTCCGAACCGGATCACGGCCGACAGTTGCACCCAGTCGATCGGGTAGAAGAAGCGGTTCTCCGGTCGGATCGGCATCAGGCCTGCTCCCTGACCTGGCTGCGGGCTCGCGCCTGCGGGAAGTAGCGGTAGAGCGTCTGCCGGCTCACGCCGAGGCGCTTGGCCACCTCGGCCACCGGAATGGTACCGGCGGCGAGCAAGGCGCGCCCAATCTCAAGATCCTTCTCGGCCAACAGCCGGCGCCGGCCGCCCTTGCGACCTCGTGCCAGGGCGGCCTTGAGGCCTTCCATCGTGCGCTCGCGGTTGAGGTCGAGAAAATACTCTGCGATCGTGCCGAGAAAGTTGAACATCAGCCGGCCGGTGGCGGTCTCGGTGTCCACGTTCTCGGTCAGCGAGCGCAGCCTGACGTTCCGCTCCTGCAGCAGGTGGGCGGTTTCGATCATCTCGCGCAGGGAGCGGCCGAGGCGGTCGATCTTCCAAACCACCAGCTGGTCCTCGGGCCGCAAGAAGGCGAGAGCGGCATCCAGTTCGGGCCGCTTAGTGCCCACCCGGCCGGACATCTTTTCCTCGAAAATCCGATTGCAGCCGACCCGGTGGAGGGCATCGCGCTGCATGTCGAGGTTCTGGTCTTCGGTTGAGACGCGTGCGTAGCCGATCAGCATGTCTCATTTATAGCGAAATACCGTATCTTTGGCAATAGATTTAGTTACATACAAAAGATACATTCAGGATGTCGATAAAGCGGGTTCCCAGATGCGCTCCGGTCTATGTCTCATAAACGGTCGTTTGAGAGTGTGACGGCATCCACTATGTGAGGCCTAGGCCTGCCCAAAGAGCTTACGTTCTAGGCTCATAATCGGATATGTTGCGGTACATATGGCACCGATGAACGCGAAAATAACGTCCCTCCCCACCCGATATGAACCCCTTGTCGGGGCTTTCGGCGATCGGGCAAAGGCTACTTTCATATCACCAGATGAAGACTTGGCTGCAATGAAACGCTTTATTGCAGCTGCGCAGAGTTCTTCACAAGGAAAGGTTTTATTTCTTAGCGCTTCAAGCGGTACCGGAAAGAGCACATTCATACATAGTCTAGAAGTATTTTTACCTGACACAATATCTACTGTTATCCGGTTGCCTCCTCCTCATGAGTTGGAAGTTGGTCAAATTCCGGCTTTCCTCGCAAGTGTTGCGCGCTCAAAAAAGTTTACGGTCGTCAACTTTGATGGCCGGGAGGCCCCTTATTTTGATGAGCCTGAATACCAGACCTTTTTAGGCGCTCTAAATGGCATACTCAGGTCCCGAAGTGACTTGCTGGTCGTATGGCCTGTAACTGACAAGTCTTTCTCCGGAAAACTTATAGCGCTGCTCGAGCGGGTTGGTGGTAAAAGCGCTTTCGGTCCTCAAGCTGAGCTATCGCTCGCTGGAATTGCTCCAAGCCGTTTTCGGTCGGTCCTAGAAAAAATACTTCAAGTGGCCAACTGGCGATTAGAAGACGCTGCCATATCGGAAACAGAAATCGATGTCCTGACAGGGTCTAATGAGCGTGTAGGAGCCTTTCTGGACGCGCTACAAAACCTCATAGCTGAGCGGTTCGATATTGGTGACATGGGCGTGAGCTTCCCGACGCTAGTAGTGTCGATAAGCTCCGGTGACCCAAAGATCCGTGAAATAGCTCGATCACTGAGGCGGGCAGATAGCTACTACATCGAAGCCTCTCGCCTGTTGATGTATACAAAAAAGTCAAACGTTGCCGAGTGGTGGAGCAACCGAGCGACCGATTTAAAATCGGCGTTACCTCACGTGATTGCTTTATTCAACGCGCAGCTTGTGACTGTTTCAGCAAGTGCTGTTGTCCATTCTGCCTTGCAAAGCGCAGATCAGACTTTGAACAGTCTAGTAAATGGCGTAAGGGCAGATAAGGGCAATGCCACACGAGTGATAAAGTCATGCGAGCTGTTCAGGTTTTTAATGGGGGAGGCCACGGATAATAGGGAGTATGGTAGCAACGTAAGTGAAAAAACCTTCAGCTCTTACGATGCAATCCAAGCGGCTTCTGAAACTCACCATCGATCGATAAACAAATCTCTCCTTGATTTATCTGAAACGGCTGGTGCTCATATTCCAGGCCTAGTTTATGAAAATTCACTGACACCTGGACTACAGACAGATGCAGTATTTGATCAGGGTATAGCAGACAAAGTAGCCCTTGAGTTTCACCATAAGGCATCATCCGAGTCTACTCAGAACAAGCTTGCTATTTACATTCTCGAAAAGCTCAAAGAATACTCGATAAATTTTGGTTTAGCAGACCGTTAAACGATTATCACTCATGCGCCACTTGGCAGGCGGGAAATCGTCTGGCGGCTGACGTTGAAGCTCCGGCCAATGCCGGCCGGCGACTCGCCGGCATCGCGCCGCCGGACTGCCTCACGCTGCTGGTGCGCCGTGAGCTTGTGCTTCGGCCCGAACTTCACCCCGTCCGCCTTCGCCCGGCCGGCCGGCCGGCGCTCCCCAACCGCTTATGCTCAAGCTTTGCGGCGAGGCCGAGGACGGCAAGCACAACGTCCGCCAGCTCGCTTGACGTGTCGATGATCAGCTCGGCGAGGTAGCGGAGCGCGACGCCGGCCGCCTTCAAGTCGCGGGCGAACGTCAGAAGGTCGGCCGTGTCTCGAGACAGGCGGTCGATCGCTGGGGTAATAACGATATCGCCTCGGGCGGCCTCCTCGAGGAGCTTGCGCAGACGGGGGCGGTCGGTGTTCAGCCCGGACAGCTTGTCGTGGAAGATGCGCTCGTAGCCGGCGGCCTCGAGCTGGCCGATCTGGGCGGCGAGGTCCTGGGCGTTCGTGCTGACGCGCGCATAGCCGTAAATCATGGCTCACAATGTGGCTGGGATTTACGGACCGGAAAAGCCTGTTCGGTTCAACGCGGCGACGTCGGACCATAACTTAAGAAGTGCGAAACTTAGATCAGAATGCGCTCGACCTCGTCGAGACTCATCTCGTCGCGGCGACGATCGTAGAGCTGGGTGGTCTTGGTGCTGGCGTGGTTTGCCATGGCAGCCGCCTTCTCCAGGGTACCGCCGTTCTTCAGGTAGGCCGTGATGCCGGTGGCCCTGAAGGTGTGATTTCCCACCTTGGTCTCGATGTCGGCCGCCCGGGCCCGCTTGCGGATCATCGTGTAGGCGTCGGGCTGGGCCATGACGGCCGCGCTGAGCTGGCGCGTGCCGCGGCCGATCGTGCGGAACAGCGGCCCCTTCGGATCGTCGCCCAGGCCGCAACCATCGATGTAGGCGTGAAGATAGGCTTCGAGATTGTGATGGCAGGGCATCTCGTGCCGCTTGCCGCCCTTCTCGTTCAGCCGTACCCAAAGACGTCGGTTCTGAACGAACACGTCCTCGACCTTCATGCCGAGGGCAGCGTTCACACGGGCGAAGCTGTAGACCATGAGGCCGATCAGGGCGCGGTCACGCAAGCCGGCCGGCGTGCCGGTGTCAATCGTGTCGAGCAGCGTCCTGGCCTCCTCGGGATCGAGCACGGGCGTCTTGCCGACCTTGGCCGAGTGGCGGGGGCCTCGGACGGCCGAGGCTGGGTTGAACGGCAGCACGCCGCCCGAGGCGAGCCAATCAAACAGCCGCCGGATCGCTGCCAAGCGCTGCTTCACGGTCGGAGCCGACTGCTCCCGCCCTAGCTCCTCGATGTAGGCCGCGACGTGCAGGGAAGCGGCGTCGGCGATCGACGTGACGCCATGTGCCTCCAGCCAGGTCAGGAAGTCGCCGACGCCGCGCAAATAGGAGCGCCGCGTGTGCGGGTTCCTGATCTGGGCCGTGAAGAATTCCAGGAAGCGATAGGAGGCACGGTCGCCGGCAGCCGCTACCAAAGCAGGAGCAGGCAAAGCGTTATGGACAAGCAGGGTCATGGCTTTGCCATGCCCTTCGAGGCCTCTGGCCGGAACCGCTTTTCGACCTCTGAAATGGTGTCCGAGATGATGTTCTTGATTTCGTCGGGATCGCCGTAGCCCTCCCATACGTCTCGTTCCAGTTTCTCCTCACGCATGACCTGGCGCTCGCTGGAAGAACCCGGTCGCAGCCTCATAAGCGCTTGCGCAGCCACAGCAATCCTCACCTGCACCTTGTGAAGATCCTCATAGGCACTCGCTGCGTCTGGTCCGAAGGTGGCAATCACCCGATATCGGCGGGCTCTTAGCCTTGCGAAAAACTCTGCACTGTCGCTTAGCCTCTTGAAAGGCACATAGAAGGTATCGCGGTGCTGGCGGAGGTCATCAGGATCTTGATCCCTACCAGGACGCCCTTCGCTTTCGTGACTATGCGCCGTCGGGGATCTGATCCACCGGAACAGGTCTTGTGCTTCATAGAAGTCAGCCAGAACATCCTCGGCCAGCTCGATCCTGCGGCGGCCAACGGTTTCAACCCTCCATTTTTCCAAGCCTTTGTAGGCGATGAACGCCCCAAAGCAGGCTGCGCCCGCCGTGAAGACCGGGGCGACAGCCTTGATGACCTCTCCGATTTCGCTCCACATCAGCTGACTTCCCTTTGTGGGCTGAACAGCTCGTCGAGCACCGCATCCATTGTGGGAAGAAGACTGAAGGCTTTCCCAGGGATAAGCCTATGGTTCTTGCGCAATGGCCGCTCGCCGGCCTTGTTATGGGTTGGCCGCCTGGGAGAGGGATACTCCGCGAGCGAGGGGAGTGGTTGGCCGGGCGCGCCGCCGAACCAGAAATATGGCCCCATGTCGAGCTGCGGCGTCACCCTGATCCATAGGACGCAACCGCTCGGCTTGGCCGCCAGGGTGGTCGATACAGAGACCTCGCCTGGCTTTACGGTCGATCCGGTCTTGAACTGGATGTGGCGCACCGTCTCCGCCCGGGCCATCACCAGATCATACCCATGAGCATCGAATTCGGAGCGCAGCACCTCCACGTCGACCACGCCCCGACACCAAAGCGCCTTCAGCGCCTGGCCGACAAACACATGCTCGACGATGCGCTCCCGGAGCGTTGAATTCTGGAAGTGAGCGGCGGCGTCCATGACGACGGGATCGAGCTGGGTCATGCGACCTCGCGCAAGGGCAGGGCGCGATGCTGGCGCTGCTCCCATGTTTCTATCAGGAACAAGGCGATCGAACCGGCCGCGTTGACCGCCAGCCGTGCTATCCGAGGGTCGACACGCCGGAAGCCCTTCTCACGGCCATGGGCGGTGCCGGCATGGGTGCGCAGCGCCCCAATTCCTTTGGCGACACTGGTCAAGCCGCCGAGAACCTGACGAACGTCGCCCTCGATCTCCGGTGGCAAGTCGGTCCTGCCGGGTGAAAGGCCTAAAGGCTCCTGCACGGCACGGATCAGGCCGTCGATGTCCTTCTTGAGCGGCAGTGGAAGGTCCAGCTCGATCAGGATTGAGCGGCAGACGGACTCGATCAAGGAGCAAGCCGCCGTGACCGTCACCTCCGGATCATCGGACAGGCCTTTCTGCGCCCGCTCGATGTCCCGCTGCACGGTGTCGAAATCGAGCAAGGCCGTCTTTTCGGCCATGGCGTTGACGATCGCGCCTGTCGCGGTGCGCTTCGCGACTCTGGGCTTCCCGTTGATGACCATGATTTCATAGCCATCCGGCTCAAGCGCCGCGTTGAGCCGGGCGACCACGGCCGGTCCCTTCTCTCGCTCCTTGAGGTAGCCCCTGGGATCGCAGACAGCGACAATGATCCGCATCAGTGTCGCTTCGTCCTCTTGGGAGAAGATACCCCGCAGCGCCTCGGTCGCGGCGGGAACGCGCGAGCTGCCACCGATGCTCATCATGACCCCGCAATTTAGGAAGAACTGCTCGATCCGGGAGGCGGATCGATAAACGCCTATGGGCGGTGTGGGATCGTTGCCGCTGCCGCCAGTGATGACCTCGGCCAGGGCGCCCATCAGGAAGGGGGAAAAGAGCAGTGGCATGGTATTCTGCATAAATTGATAAAGGACATTATCATCGATTTGATTAAGTTGCATAGGTCCAGCGGTGCATTGGTCCGAACGGATCACGAACAAGGCCTTGAACGGCACAGCTAGCTAACTAAATTTATTGGGTAAAAAGGGGCGACCGTTGCTCGATAAGATCGTTACTCACGCCGACATTGCCTCATTTGCCGCCGATCGGGTGAACCTGAAGACGGCCGATGTTGCGGAGTACCGGCAACAGGTTGCGCGGCTGCGGGATCGGCTCACCGGCTACATCTCGGACCATCCGGGGTTCGATCTGGTCAAAATGCTGCACTCGGGCAGCGTGAAGAAGGGAACCGCTCTTAAAACCCTCAACGACATGGATGTTGCGGTCTACGTGAAAGCGGGAAAAGCGCCCCAAGAAGAAAGTAAGTTGCTTGATTGGACCGCCGAGCGGCTACGAGAAGCCTACAAGGGTATTTTGAACGACGATCAAATTCATCCTGAGCATCATTGCGTTGCGGTTGAATTTCGCGGCTCAGGCCTAAACGTCGATGTCGTCCCGGTATTGTACGAAGACGATCCGGACGACCGGGGCTATCTGATCCCGCCAAGCACGGGAATCCGGGTCCTGACCAGCATCCCGCTGCACCTGAAGTTCATCCGCACGCGAAAAGACAACCATCCGACCCATTTCCGCCAGATGGTGCGCCTCGTCAAGTGGTGGGCGCGCATCCAGAAGAGCAGCCGGGACGGCTTCCGATTCAAGAGCTTCATGACCGAGCTCCTGCTAGCGAAACTGATGGACGACGGTTTCAAAGCCGATGATTACGCTCAGGCGTTGTTTGATTTCTTCTCCTACATCGTGCGGACTCGTCTATCGGAACGCATTGTATTCTCCGACTATTACGCTTCATCTGAAGCGAAGGACGACGGCAACCCGATCCAGATCTTCGATCCGGTAAATCCGGAGAACAACGTCGCCAGCCGGTACCGGGACTCCGATCGCGACATCATCCTCGAGGCGGCAGAGGACGCACTCGACGCCATCGCGTTCGCACGGCGCGCGACGACCAAGGGCGAAGCCGTCGAAGCATGGCAGGAAATTTTTGGCTTGAGCTTCAAGGGGTCGTGATGTCGGGTACACAAACACAATCCTGGACCATCACCCACGCGCGCTACGTGACGTCGAAGATCGCGGCCGATCTCGACTTGATGCGGTCCCACTACGGTCGCCCGTCCGAAATCAATGTGACTGCGTACGCCGAGGAGGCAGCGATGCTACTGGCCAAGCGTTACCTGGGGACGGTCGAATACGGCTTCAAACGTGACGGCAGAGTCATCTTCTCTTTGAAATTCGAGGCGCGTTCGGACGGAACGCTGAGCGGCGACGATCGTCCGGGTCGTGTGCCAGCAACGATCGACGTGTCAGGGGCCAGCTTCTATTCCTGGCTGACCTACAGCGCGACGTGGGATCAACTCGAGGCTTCCGAGCGCGCCGCCTTCAAGGCGACCCTGCCGGTGGATCGAGTGAATGGCGATACGCCTGTTACAGCCTTTGGAAGCTGGAGCAGCGACCGGAGCTATTCCTCGAACGGCGAAGGCGTCTCGCGCCAGACCTTTCGCGCGGCATGAGTATGACCGACGTCTTCGAAGCCAGCATCGAGTATCCCGATCCGGACGCCCGGAAGCGCCTAGCGCAGCTCACCGGGATCGACGACCAGCGTACCCGGCTGGAGAAAGGGCTCATGCTCACGCTCGATCGGGCAGCGATCGAGCGGTGGTCGACGCAACACCACAAGCAGGTGCTGCCACTGATCGCGCATTTTCAGGCGCGTCCTCCCCTGTTTCTCCTCGCTGGCGATGTCGGGACCGGCAAGACGGCGTTGGCGGAGAGCATCGGCGACGCCGTTGCGCGAAGCGCGAATATCCCAGTGACCCTTCACCGCCTGAGCCTTGGATCGCGCGGCAGCGGCCTGGTTGGTGAAATGACCCAGCTTGTCACGACGGCATTCGATCAGTTTGTCGAGGCTGCCCGGAAATCAAGCGGGAAGACAGGGCAAGCGAAGGCAGGACACATCCTACTAATCGATGAGGCCGACGCGCTGGCCCAGTCGCGTGAGACACAGCAGATGCATCACGAGGACCGGGCGGGAGTGAATGCGTTGATCCGCGGCATCAACGAGCTGGCGGAAGCGCGATTGCCGGTTGCCGTGATCATGTGCACCAATCGGGTGGGAGCGATCGACCCGGCCGTGAGGAGACGTGCCGCCGAGATCCTACGTTTCGGCCGGCCGACGACTGAGCAGCGGCTTGCCGTCTTGAGGAAGGGCCTTGAGGGCGTGGGGTTCGACGAGAAGCAGCTCGCTGCCCTGGTTGACGCGACCGGCGCGCGCAAGAGTGAGCCGGGCTTTACCTATTCGGATCTGACGCAGCGGCTTCTGCCGAGCATCGCGCTGGACGCCTTTCCCAACACCCCGATCCGTTTTGACCGGGCACTGGCGATCGCGAAGGCGACGAACGCCTCGCCGCAATTCAACGAGGGAACCGGTGACTAATCCTACGGGTGTCTGCTTTCTGAGCTACAAGCGCGAACGCGCCAGCGAAGCCGGATTGTTGGTCGAGGCGTTCTACGATCACGGTATTCAGACTTGGCAGGACATCTCGGACCTTCCAATCGCCGTTACCGAGGCGGAACTCGAACGGGTGATCGCTGAGGACACCACCTCTTCGGCGGTGATGCTGGTCACCCCCGAGGTCGCGAAGTCGGACGTCATCCGCAAGGTCGAGGCACCCGGCATCATGACGCGCGTGCGTGCTGGTGATGGGTTCTTTGCCGTTCCGGTCGCGGCGGGTGGCCTCGGATACGCCGATGTGGGTTCGACGCTCGGCCCCATGATCGGTTTGACTGAGATGAGCGGCTTCAACATCCTCAAGGCAGCGACCGATCCTTTGGATACGACCTTTGCGGCTTTGGTGGCCCAAAGAGCGCTTCGTGAACGCCTCGCCGCGGTAGAAAAGACGCTGGCGCCGGGTGAACCCATTACGATGCGGGTCAGCACTCGGGTCGATTTTCCGAAAGGCCCGGGCTTCGCCCTCTCTGCGGATTTGCGCCATCGGTTCGATGGAAGGCACGCGAAGGCAGGAGCCTGGAACAATCATCTGTTGCCTGCAATTGCAACGATCGCGAAGACGCTCCGGCAATGTGGTGGGGGGCATCCGCTCGAGCTGAGTGGATTTCCATCGCTGCCGACCGCTGTCGCACTGGGCTCGGCATTGCCGTCGATTGGTCCGATCGAAGTCCGCTGGCTTCAAGAGCAGACGAAATTCGGATCCCCAGCGGAAACTTGGAGCTTGAAGTCGGCCGATGCTCCTTGCGGCTTCAAAGCGGACACGCACCCATATACACCTTCCGCGTCCGATCTGGCGCTACTGGTCTCCGTCACGAACGACGTAACGCACGATTTCCGACTTTCCTCGAGCGGGCTACCTCTTCGAGCGGTGGTCCATGTTGCGCCCCCCGATCCG
Source organism: Lichenihabitans sp. Uapishka_5 (assembly GCF_033947565.1). Lineage (NCBI taxonomy): Bacteria > Pseudomonadati > Pseudomonadota > Alphaproteobacteria > Hyphomicrobiales > Lichenihabitantaceae > Lichenihabitans > Lichenihabitans sp. Uapishka_5. The sequence goes on along the minus strand of NZ_JARPVX010000035.1, from coordinate 2,465 downwards.
AGGCCGGCACGCATCCAGTTAAACGGCGGCGAAGCGAAAAACTTGGCCTGCTTCGCGATCGACTCCCTCCGGTCGGCGGCCGCGAAGTTCGGAGCGCGGGGGACTATTCACTTGTTCCTCGCCGTGCCTGCCGGCCTCGCCGTTATGATCGGACAGCAGCTGAACACGTTCGGCCGGGTGCAAACCTATGAGCATGACCCTGCAGCGAGCGTTCCCTACACACCCGCAGCCCTGCTCAGTCCGTCTTCGTGAACCGGCCTCTGGTAGTAATCGGTTATAATGTACGGACAAGAAAGCCCATTTCGGATCAACGCGGCGACGTTGGGCCATAAATCAATAGGTTTTGGACGGGTAGTCGCCTCGGGCAAAAGGTAGGCCTTTTGCCCCATCGGCGTTGCCAGTGAGGAGCCGTTCCCTTCTAAACCACCAACCCTGAAACCAGGGCACCATGCGGTCTCTCCGGCTCATCATCCTCGAAGGCCAGTGACTCTGACGCCATTATATGTCAGTTTGATTGTACAGGTTGGGGAGTGTCGTATGAGCCTTGCACAATATGCCCATGACGGCTTCTTCGCCCCGCGCAAGATCGCAAATACATTTCTGACCAGCAGCGAGGATGTTGCTCGCTCTGCAGGTCTCGGAAAGGATGCTGTGCAACGTAAGGAGCGGGTCCGCTCCGACCGTACGCAGCGACGCTTGCGTGAAATGGTCGAGATTATCAACAAGGCAGAGCCGCGGTTCGGCTCGGCGCTTGTTGCCTATGCCTGGTATCGATCGCAGCCGTTATCGGGCTTCTCCGGACAGACCGCTATGCAGCTTGTCCAAGACGGTCGTGCCGACGAGGTGCTCGAATTCATCGATGCAGTTGATGCTGGCATCCACGCCTAAGCATTGCAGTTGCGCTACAACGGCCTGCTTTACCGTGCCCTGAACCCTGTGTTCGCATGCTCGCCCTTATCAGGCCTTGGGGCGCAACTTTACGGCGGCCGTTTCAACGCGAAGGGCACGCCGGCACTCTATGCCTCACTATCCATCATGACAGCGATACGGGAGGCCAATCAAGTCGGCAGCCTACAGCCGACGACGCTCGTCTCTTATGAAGCCGAGATCGACCCTGTGTTCGACGGCAGAAACGAAGCAGCGCTTCATGCAGAGGGTATGGATACTAGCGCGTTGGCGGATCCGACTTGGCGCGATACCATGAAGGTGCATGGTGTGGCACCAACGCAGGCTTTTGCGGCACGGCTCGGAACCCGTGGATTTCACGGCCTTCTCGTCCGCAGCTTTGCGCTCGGCGCCAATGGCGCGGATCTCAATCTCGTTCTTTGGCGCTGGGGCGGTGCCGCTCCAGCGCGCCTCGTCCTGATCGACGACGAAAAGCGGCTGTCGGGCACGATCACGTAGGTCATGGCTCAGCGCCACCATTGAGATCACAACGCCTTGTACCGTTCACAAGCTGTGATCCGCTGCGCCCGCGGCCGCACCCGTCGCATGTAGATCTCTCCCTCGAGATACGCAATCTCGGCCTCGGCCAGAGCCTCATCGACCTCGACCCACCACGCCCGTGGCCGGCCATCGCCGCCACCGTCCCAGCGATAGCCACGCCTCTTCAGCTGATCCTTGAGATCATAGGGCGCCCCCTCGGCCCAGATCCGCACTCGGGTCGCCTCGGAGCGGACGAGCAGGTGGCCAAGCATCGTCAGCTCCTGCTCAGGCCGGGTCTGGGCCAGAACCTCCAGCAGGGCATGGCAATCATCCACCGCACGATGGCCTTGGTGGAATAGGCCCGACTGGCCCACCAGGTAGCCCAACTTGCTGCCCTCGAAACCGTGGGTCGCCCAATCGACCTCCTTGACCGAGCAACCCCAAGGCTTGGGGTCGAAACCGCGCGTAAGCCGCTCACAGAACGGCCGGTCGAAGGCCGCATTGTGCGCGATAACGAGATCAGCCACTTCGATGAAAGTCTCGACCGCATCGATGTCGATGCACTGGCCTTCCACCATGGCATCGGTGATGCCGGTCAGGCGCGTGATCTCCGGACCGATGGCCCGGGAGGGTTCCTGCAAGGCGCTGAAGGTGTCGATGACGTCGAGCACCGTGCCGGTTGCATCATGGATGAAGGCCACCATCCCAAGCTCGATCACCTCGTCATGTTTATGGTCGAGCCCGGTCGTTTCCGTGTCGACGATGACGGCCACCCGTTCGCCAAGCATGAGCGGGCGCGAGGGTGCGGTGACACGCGGCACAAGGCGGCGTAGGACCTGGTAGTCCCCATGTGCCTCAAGCAGACGGGCCGCGGCTTCCGGTTCGAAGGCTGACGGCGCGCCACGTCGACGTCCGGTCACACCGGCCCGTCGTTTGGACGTCACGGCTTCCTGAACTCCCGACGGCGGCTCTGGCGCAAGGAGATCTGTAAAATCGCTCGCAATAGTGACCCCCTGAGGGGGTAATTTCGCGGCCAATGC